>JBBDYO010000065.1:0-16691 GCA_040901495.1 Solirubrobacterales bacterium | reverse complement strand
GCTGATGATCGGCTCGGAAGGGCCGAAGGTGCTGGAGTTCAACGTCCGCTTCGGCGACCCCGAGACGCAGGCCGTGCTGCCCCGCCTGCGCTCCGACCTGCTCGAGCTCTGCCTCGCGGCGCGGCAGCCGGGCGGGCTGGCCGGGGCCTCGGCAGAGTTCGGCGACGACTGGGCGGTCACCCTGGTGCTCGCCTCGGCCGGCTACCCGGAGTCCTCCTCGACGGGGGACGCGATCAGTGGAATAGAGGAGGCGGAGCAACTCGCCGAGGTGACCCACGCCGGCACCGCGGAGCGGGATGGCGAGGTCGTCACCGCGGGCGGGCGGGTGCTGAACGTGACCGCGCTGGGCTCGACGCCTGCCGAGGCACGCGATCGCGCATACGATGCCGCCGAGCGGATCTCCTTCGACGGGAGGCAAATCCGCTCCGATATTGCCGCCCGCGCCGTAGAGCGTGTCGCCAGCTAAACGAGAGGAACAGATGAGCGAGATCTCGGAGGAGCCCCAGCCCACCGCGCCAGCGGGGATGCCGGCGGTCGAGGAGGCCTTTGAGGAAATCAACGTCGACGAGCCCCTGGTCGGAATCATCATGGGCTCGAAGAACGACAAGCCCAAGATGCAGCCCGCCGGCGCCGCCCTGCACGACGCCGGCATCCGCTACGAGGTGAGGGTGATGAGCGCCCACCGCGATCCCGTAATGGTGAGCGAGTACTGCACCAACGCGCGGATGCGAGGGCTGAAGGTGATCATCGCCGGGGCCGGCATGTCGGCAGCGCTTCCCGGCGTCGCCGCCGCCCACACCGACCTGCCGGTGATCGGGGTGCCGATCCTCGGCAAGAGCCTCGGCGGCCTCGATGCCCTGCTCTCGGCTGTGCAGATGCCGCCGGGCGTCCCGGTCGCCTGCGTCGCCGTCGACGGGGCAAAAAACGCGGGGCTGCTGGCCGTCCGGATCATCAATTGCTAGCTCGGCTCCCCAGATGATTGCTCGATACACGCGGCCGGAGATCGGGGCCGTCTGGTCCCAGCAGCGCAAGCTCGAGTGCTGGCTCGAGGTCGAGCTGGCGGCGACCGAGGCCTGGGCCGAGGAGGGAGTCGTCCCCAAGGAGGCCGCTGAGGCGGCGCGGGCCAACGCCTCCTTCACGGTCGAGGCCGTCGACGAGCGCGAGAAGGTCACTGACCACGACGTCGCCGCCTTCGTCGACGTCGTCGCCGCCTCGGTCGGCGAGCACGGCCGCTGGATCCACTACGGGCTCACCTCATCCGACGTCCTCGACACCGCACTGGCCCTACAGCTGCGCCAGGCGGGCGAGATCCTCCTCGAGGGCGCCCGCGCCTACCGCGACGCGCTGGTCGAACGAGCGTTGGAGCAGCGCGACACCCTCTGCGTCGGGCGCACCCACGGGGTCCACGCCGAGCCGACCACGTTAGGCCTGCGCCTCGCCGGCTTCGCCTTCGAGGCCGACCGCAACATCTTCCGCCTCACCAACGCGTTCGAACAGCTCGCCTTCGGCAAGCTCTCCGGCGCCGTCGGCACCTACGCCTCGGTGCCGCCCGCGGTCGAGGCGCGGGTGATGGAGCGGCTCGGGCTGGGCCGCGAGGACGTCGCCACCCAGGTCATCCCGCGCGACCGCCACGCGGTGCTGACTTCGAGGATCGCGATCGCCGGCGCCGGCCTGGAGCGCTTCGCCACCGAGGTCCGGCACCTGCAGAGAACCGAGGTCCGCGAGGTCGAAGAGCCGTTCGCGGCCGGCCAGAAGGGCTCCTCGGCGATGCCCCACAAGCGCAACCCGATCCGCACCGAGCGGATCACCGGCCTCTCCCGCGTCCTGCGGGGCTACGCGCAGGCGGGCCTCGAGAACGTCGCGCTCTGGCACGAGCGCGACATCTCCCACTCCAGCGCCGAGCGGGTCATCCTCCCCGACTCGACGATCGGGCTCGACTACATCCAGGACCTGGCTACGAAGGTCGTCACCGGGATGACCGTCAACGCCGACCGCATGCGCGAGAACCTCGAGCTGACCCACGGCGCCCTCTTCAGCCAACGCGCCCTCACCGCCCTGGTCGAGTCGGGCATGACCCGCGACGAGGCCTACCGCGTCGTCCAGGAGAACGCCCAGCGCGCCTGGGACACCGGCACCCACTTCCGCGAGCTGCTGGCCGAGGCGGCCCCCGACCTCGACCTCGACGCGATCTTCGACTACAACGCCTACCTCACCCATCTGCCCGAGATCTTCGAGCGTCTCGAAGCCCTGCGGGGCTAGCGGCGTCAGGCCGCGATCACCTCGAGGCCGGCGACCCCCGACAGCACCTCGAAGTCGGCGTCCTGGGTGATCACCGGTATCTCGCGCGCCGCGGCGGTCGCGGCAATCCACATGTCATTGGCGTTGACCCGGCGACCGGAGGCGGCAAGGTACGCGCGCATCTGCGCCCAAGCACGGGCAACGCTTTCATCGATGGGAAAGGCGGCGATTCGCGCGACAAGATCAAGCGTGGCGAGACGACGATCGCGAGTCTCAATGTCTTTCGCCGCCAGAACGCCCGCGCGAAGCTCGGCCTTCGTCACGATCGAGATCGCCCCGACGTCGGGTATCAACTCGGTTCGCATCTGCCTGCTGCTCTCCGTGGCAATGAAGATCGACGTGTCGAGTAAGCCCCGGGGAGTTGGGCCAGGGCTCATTGAATCGGGCCGAGGTCGTCCGTTGTGTCGCCAGCAATCCGCTCGAGATCGTCGCGCAGGCCCGGGTCAGCTGAATGCGTCTTCAGCAAGTCGACAAGCTCGTCACGTGCCATCCAGCGCGGTGCATCATCTCTATGCGGCACCAGATCCGCGACTGGCTTCCCCCGCACGGTGATCACCACCGTCTCCCCCGCCTCGACCCTCCGCAACAGCCTCGCGGTTTCGTTTCTCAACTCTCTTGTCGCAGCTTCTACGATAGTGCTACAAGCGTAGCACTTCTTCTTCAGGCAGCAAAGTAGGCTTGCGCCGATGGTTCTCTACACCTGCGGGCAGAAGAAAACGGGGCCGGGCTTTGCCCATCCCTGCGCGAAGGCCGCGGGGGCGCTCGACGCGAACGGATACGAGTACGAGATCAAGACCGTCGGCAGCTACCGGCTGATGCCGTGGACCTGGGGCAGCCGGAACGAGGACCGAGCCGAAGTGAAGAAGCTGAGCGGGACCAACGAGGTGCCGATCCTCGTCCTCGACGACGGTGAGGTGATCTCCGGCTCGGGGACGATCGCCCGCTGGGCCCAGGAACACCCGGCGACCAAGACCGGCTGAGCAACCCCTGGGTCTCCGCTTGAGCTAGGCCGGTACCAGCTCGCGGGCCGGGTGGCGCGCGGTGAGGACGACCGGGGTGCCGTCCTTGGGTGAGAGCGTGATGTTGCGGCGGCCGATGCGCTCGGGCGCGGGGCTGGCCTTGTGCAGCTCGCAGCGGGTGAGGACCTCGCGCAGGACGATCCTCATCTCGAACTCGGCGAACGAGGCTCCGATGCAGCGGCGGATGCCGCCGCCGAACGGGACCCAGGCGTAAGTGTCGGGGCCGTCCTCGAGGAAGCGCTCGGGCCGGAAGGCGAAGGGCTCCGGGTAGACGTCGGCGCGGGTGTGGGTGAGCCAGATCGCCGGGGTGACGTCGGTGCCGGCGGGCAGGGTCAGGCCGTCCACTGAGAGCTCCTTGGCGAGGCGCCGGCCGGCCAGCGGGACCACCGGGCGCAGCCGCAGCGACTCGGAGATCGTCGCCCGCAGGTAATCCTCCTCGCCCGCCTCGAGCGAGTCGCGCAACCGTTGCAGCTGCGCGCGGTGGCGCAGCAGCAGGTCGAAGGTCCAGGCCAGCGCCGTCGCCGTCGTCTCGTGGCCCGCCAGCAGCAGCGTCATCAGCTGGTCGCGCAGGTCGACGTCGCTCATCTCCGAGCCGTCCTCGAAGCGGGCGGCCATCATCATCGAGAGGATGTCGTCGCGATCCTCGAGGTCGGGCTTTGAGCGGTGCTCGGCGATCTCGGCGTAGAGCAGCTCGTCGACCGCCTTCAGCTGCCCCTCGAACCGCGCCCAGGGCCCGCCCCCGCCGAAACGCTGGAAGGCGAGGCCGACCAGCTGCGCCCGCGGCGAGGCGGTTTCCTGCAGGACCGTGCCGAGCATCTCCCGCAGGGCCTGCAGCCGCGGCCCCTCGCTGACGCCGAAGACGACGCGCAGGATCACCTCGAGGGTCACGGCCTGCATCCGCGGGTGGATCGCGAACTCGCGCGCGAGCGGCCACGAATCGATCTCGGCCGTGACGATCTCCTCGACGACCGACTCGTAGGAGCGCATCCGCTCGCCGTGGAAGGGCGGCAGCATCACCCGGCGGTGGGCGAGGTGGTCGGCGCCTTCGAGCAGCAGCAGCGACCTCGAGCCCAGAACCGGTTCGAGGACGATGTTGCGGCCCGGCGGCAGCCCGTGCTCGCGCTCCATGTAAAGGGCCTTGATCGCGGCCGGATCGGAGATCAGCACCATCGGGCGCTCGAAGCCGAGGAATTTGACGCTGAAGGCGTCGCCGTAGCGCTCGCGGCACGCCTCCATGAAGGGGAGCGGCCGGAAGGCCCACTTCAGGGTCTGCGTCAGTGCGGAGCTGCGCGGTTCTGGCGGAAGCGCCACCAGGCAAGGATCGCAGAGCGACGCCACCACGTGGTCCGCTTCCCGGATGGTTAGCATCGACTTAATGCCGGCCCTCGCGGACCTCAAGCTCCACTCCTCGGGAAAGGTGCGCGAGATCTACGAGTGGGAGGACGACCTGCTGATGGTCGCCTCGGACCGGATCTCGATCTACGACGTGGTGATGCCGACGCCGATCCCCGACAAGGGCAAGGTGCTGAACCGGATGTCGGTCTTCTGGTTCGGGCTGACCGGGGACATCGTCCCCAACCACTTCATCTCCGAGGACGTGCCGGAGGACGTGGCCGACCGGGCGATGCGAGTTCGGCGGCTGGAGATGTACCCGGTCGAGTGCGTGGTCCGCGGCTACCTCTCCGGCTCGGGCTGGAAGGAATACCGCGAGACCGGGGCCGTCTGTGGGATCGAGCTGCCGTCCGGCCTGCTCGAGTCCGACAAGCTGCCGGTTCCGATCTTCACCCCGGCGACCAAGGCCGAGATCGGCGACCACGACGAGAACGTCGACTTCGAGCGGGCGGCGGAGATCGTCGGAGACCGGGCGCTGATGGAAGAGCTGCGCCGCATCTCGATCGACGTCTACCGGGCCGGCGCCGAGCACGCGGCCGAGCGCGGGATCATCCTCGCCGACACCAAGTTCGAGTTCGGGCGCCACGCCGGCGCCGAGATCGTCCTCGGCGACGAGGTGCTCACCCCCGACTCCTCCCGCTTCTGGCCGGCCGACCGCTACCGGCCCGGCGCCACCCCGCCCTCCTTCGACAAGCAGTTCGTCCGCGACTGGGCGACGGGGAGCGGCTGGGACCGCACGCCGCCGGCGCCGGAGCTGCCGCCCGACGTGGTCGAGCAGACGCGCGGCAAATACGTCGAGGCCTTCGAGCGGATCACGGGGACGAGCTTCTGATGGCGAAGGCACGGGTCCTGATCCGGCCCAAGGAGGGGATCCTCGACCCGCAGGGCAAGGCGGTCGAGCGCGCCCTGCCGGCGCTCGGGTTCGAGGGAATCGAGCACGTCCGGGTCGGCCGCATGGTCGAGCTCGAGGCCGAGGACCCGGAGCAGCTGGCGGAGCTCTGCGAGAAGCTCCTCGCCAATCCCCTGATCGAGGACTACGAGATCCAGACCCTGTGATCTGGGGCGTCCTCCAGTTCCCCGGGTCCTGTGACGAGCGCGACGCGCTGCACGCCTGCTCGCTGATGGGCGAGGCGCGGCTGATCTGGCACGAGAGCCGCGACCTCGGAGGCGTCGACGGCGTCGTCGTCCCCGGTGGCTTCTCCTACGGCGACTACCTGCGGGCGGGGGCGATCGCCCGCTTCTCGCCGGCGATGGAAGCGGTCGCCGAGTTCGCCGCGGGCGGCGGGCCGGTTCTCGGGATCTGCAACGGGTTCCAGGTCCTCTGCGAGGCGGGGCTGCTGCCCGGGGCGCTGCTGCGCAACGAGGAGCTGCGCTTCCTCTGCCGCCAGGTCGACCTGGTCGCGGACGGATCGCCGAGTCCGGAGTTGACCACCCCAGAGGGGGGTCAACTCCGGAAGCGCTCACCGTTCCTGGCGGGGATCGAGTCTGGTGAGACCCTCTCGATCCCGGTCAAGCATGGCGAAGGCCGCTACTACGCGCCGGAGGAGATGCTCGACGAGATCGAAGCGAGAGGCCAGGTCGCCTTCCGCTACGCGCCAGGTCAGAACCCCAACGGCTCGGTGCGCGACATCGCCGGCGTCATCAACGAGGCCGGCAACGTCCTCGGGCTGATGCCCCACCCCGAGCACGCGGTCGACGCGCTGACCGGCTCGATCGACGGCCTGCGCCTGTTCGAGGGCGCTGCGGGGGCACGGGTGTGAGCGCCCCGGCCGCCAGCAGCTCGCCGCACCGAGAGCTTGGCCTGACCGACACCGAGTTCGAGCTGATCTGCGAGAAGCTCGGGCGCGAGCCCAACGGGGTCGAGCTGGCGATGTTCAGCCTGCTCTGGTCCGAGCACTGCGCCTACAAGCACTCGCGCAAGCTGCTGCGGCGGCTGCCGACCGAGGGCGAGCGGGTGGTGATGGGGCCGGGCGAGAACGCCGGCGCCGTCGACGTCGGCAACGGCTACGCGGTCGCCTTCAAGGTCGAGTCCCACAACCACCCGAGCGCGGTCGAGCCGTTCCAGGGGGCGGCGACCGGGGTCGGCGGGATCCTGCGCGACGTCTTCGCGCTCGGCGCCCGGCCGATCGCGATCCTCGACTCGCTGCGCTTCGGCGAGCTGGACTCGGTGCGCTCGCGGCATCTGCTCGACGGCGCGGTCCGCGGGATCGGCCATTACGGCAACTCGATCGGGGTGCCGACTGTCGGCGGCGAGATCTACTTCGAGGCGCCCTACGAGCACAACTGTCTGGTCAACGCGATGTGCGTCGGGCTCGCGCGGCAGGACGAGATGGTCCGCGCCGCCGCGGCCGGGATCGGCAACGCGGTCGTCCTGATGGGCGCCTCGACCGGGCGCGACGGGATCGGCGGCGCCTCGGTGCTCGCCTCGGCCGAGCTCGGCGACGGCGATGAGGCGAAGCGGCCCACCGTCCAGATCGGCGACCCCTTCGAGGAGGCAAAGGTGCTCGAGTGCTGCCTCGAGCTGCTGGCAAAGGGGTTGCTCGTCTCCCTCCAAGACCTCGGCGCCGCCGGCCTGACCTCCTCGGCCGGAGAGATGGCCTCCGCCGGCGGGGTCGGCATCGACATCGACGTCGGGCGGGTGCCGCTGCGCGAGGCCGACATGGAGCCCTTCGAGATCATGGTCTCCGAGTCCCAGGAGCGGATGCTTGCCGTGGTCGAGCCGGGCAAGGTCAGCGACGTGCTTGCCCTCTGCGAGAAATGGCAGACCGGCGCGGCGGAGATCGGCGTGATCACCGACAGCGGGCAGATCAGGGTGCTGCGCGGTGAGGAGGTGGTCGGGGACATGCCGGTCGAGGCATTGGTCGACGGCTGCCCGCTCTACGACCTCAGCCCGGCCGAGCCGGAGGGGTGGATCTACGGCAACCGCGCGACGCTCGCCGAGGGGGCCTCGGCCGAGGAGACGCTGCTGGCGCTGCTGGGCTCGCCGAGCATCGCCTCGAAGCGCTGGGCCTTCGAGCAGTACGACGCGCTGGTCGGCTCGCGGACGGCGCGGCAGCAGGTCGCGGGGGGCGAGGCGGCAGCCGGCGATACGGCAGACGCGGCCGTGCTCGCGATCCCCGAGGCGGGCAACGCGGTTGCGGTCTCGATCGACGGCAACGGGCGGCGAGTAGCTTGCGACCCCTACGCCGGGACCGTCGAGGCGGTGCTCGAGTGCACGCAGAACCTCGCCTGCGCCGGCGCCGAGCCGCTCGGCCTCACCAACTGCCTCAACTTCGGCAACCCGGAGAAGCCCACGCCCGCCTGGCAGCTGGACCGCGCCGTCACCGGCCTTGCCGAGGCCTGCGAGGCGCTCGGCGTGCCCGTCGTCGGCGGCAACGTCTCCCTCTACAACGAGGGGCCGGAAGGGCCTATCTACCCAACGCCGGTGGTGGGAATGGTGGGCGAGCTGCCGGATCCGGGGCTACCCCCCGGCAGCGCATTCGCTCGCGAGGGCGACGCGATCGCCCTGCTTGGCCCCTTCTCTCCCTCCCTTGCCGGGTCGGAGCTGGCGAAGCTGCGGGGCGAGCTGGAGATGGGCCTCCCCCAGCCCGACATCGCCGGGGTCGCCGCCGCTTGCGCCACCGTCCGCGACGCGGTCCGCGCCGGCAAGCTGGCATCGGTCCACGACATCAGCGACGGCGGCCTCTCTTGCGCCCTTGCCGAGTCGGCGATCGGCGCCGGCCTCGGCTGCCGTGTTGACCTACAGCCGCTGCGCGAGCGCGGCTGCTCTCCTGAGGAGGCGCTGTTTGGGGAGGGGGCGGGCGGCTTCCTCCTCAGCGGCGACCCAGCCGCACTCGAATCGCTCGCGACTGAGGGGGTGCCCTTGGTGCTCCTCGGCAAAGTCGACGGCGAGAACGTCGAGATCGCCGCGGGCGACCGCAGCCTCACCATCTCGCTCGAGGACGCCGAGCGCGCCTGGCGCTCCCTCCCGGGTCAGGTCGAAGCCGTCTCGTAACCGGGCACGAAGAAAAGGGCGAAATAGCAAGTGGCGGGCGACGTTTCGGCGTCCGCCAAGGGCCCCAGCGGACCTCGGGCTGGTCTGGTGGCGCTGGTACTCTGCCGGGGTAGGCAGTCTGCCTGCGCTTCGAGTCCTTCAAAAGACGAGGAAAGCGCGCCTTCTCAATTGACCGAGCCGGTTCTCATCGACCGCGATGGACCGCGCGACGAGTGCGGGGTGTTGGGCGTATACGCGCCTGGCCACGACGTCGCCCGCCTCGCCTACTTCGGACTCTACGCGCTGCAGCACCGCGGCCAGGAGTCAGCCGGGATCGCCACCTGCGAGGGCGGCCACATCACCACGATGCGGGACTCCGGGCTCGTTTCCCAGGTCTTCGACGAGGAGAAGCTGAAAGCACTCGAGGGCGACATGGCGATCGGCCACGTCCGCTACTCGACAACCGGCGGCGGCTCCTGGGAGAACGCGCAGCCGGTCTGGCGCGACGACGGCCGCGAGTTGGCCCTCGCCCACAACGGCAACCTGACCAACGCGGTCGAGCTCTGGAACGAGCTGAAGGAGGCCGGGATTGACTTCCGCGGGACCTCGGACTCCGAGATCATCGCGGCGCTGCTCTCCTCCAGCGACGGCAAGTACATCGAGGACGTCGTTGCCGACGTCATGCCCCGCCTCGAGGGCGCCTACTCGACCGTGGCGATGACCAAGCACGCAATCGTCGCCTTTCGCGACCCGCACGGGGTGCGGCCGCTGTCGTTGGGGCGACTCGGTGAGCGCTTCGTAGTCGCTTCGGAGAGCTGCGCCTTCGACATCATCGGCGCCGAGCTGATGCGCGAGGTGCATCCGGGTGAGATG
The DNA here is from genome assembly GCA_040901495.1 of Solirubrobacterales bacterium. Taxonomy (GTDB): domain Bacteria; phylum Actinomycetota; class Thermoleophilia; order Solirubrobacterales; family 70-9; genus VRUE01. Next base: position 7,136 of record JBBDYO010000065.1, on the reverse strand, counting down.
GTCTCGCTGACCGAGCGCGGCCTCGAGACACGGCAGGTTGTGAAGGCCGGCCGGCCGGCCCACTGCGTCTTCGAGCACATCTACTTCTCCCGTCCCGACAGCCGGCTCGAGGGCAAAGTGCTCCAGCAGGTGCGCGGCAGGATGGGTGAGATCCTCTGGCGCGAGGCGCCGGTCGAGGCCGACCTGGTGATCTCGGTGCCGGACTCCGGCAACCCGGCGGCGGCGGGATTTGCCCGCGCCTCGGGGCTGCCCCGCGACGACGGCTTGATCAAGAACCGCTACGTCGCGCGCACCTTCATCCAGCCGGGGCAGGAGCTGCGCAAGCGCGGGCTGCGACTCAAGTTCAACCCGCTGCCGGAGATCGTCGAAGGCCAGCGGATCGTCGTCGTCGACGACTCGATCGTCCGCGGCAACACGACGCGGCAGATCGTCGGCATGCTGCGCGACGCAGGGGCGAGTGAGATCCACCTGCGGATCTCGGCACCGCCGATCCGCCACCCCTGCCACTACGGAGTCGACATGTCGACCCGCGAGGAGATGATCGCCCACAACCGCACGATCGAGGCGGTCGCCGACGAGCTCGGGGCCGACTCGCTCGCCTACCTATCGCTGGCGGGGGTCTACGAGGCGATCGACACCCCGCCCGAGGACCATTGCGACGCCTGCTTCACCGGGCGCTACCCGCTTGGCGATCCCGAGGACGCGAACGGGAAATTCGCCCTCGAGGACGTCGCGGTCGTCCCAGCCCCATAGCTGGGGACAGCAGTCAAGGCGTCAGCTCGCCGACGAGCTCCGCCGCCGGGCGGATCCGGTCGATTCGCTTCACCGTCTCCCCCGCGTACAGCGGTCCCGCATCGACCAGCGTCGCCGGGCCGTCGTCGGTTGGGCCGACTGGGGAAAGCAGCCGGCTCCCCGGCCGCTGGGCCCGAACGATCCTCCCCAGGACCGAGTCCGGCATGAAACGGGCGCCGGTTGCCGAGAGGCGGTTCAGCGTGCGGTGGAGGCGCGGGCCGCGCGGGTCAGCTCCCAGCCAGCGCTCGGTCGCCGCGTTGGGGACGACCCGGTGCGGTGCCGGCCAGCCGACCCCGAACAGCTCGGTGAGAATCGTGGTGTCCGCTTTGAGCAGGCGTGCGCTGTAGGCCGGATGGGCGCGGCTCTCCTCCGAGAGCAGGAAGCGAGTGCCGGCGACCGCACCGGCGGCACCGGCATCCAGTGCCCGTTCGACGTCGCCACGCTCGGCGATCCCTCCGGCGAGGAGCACCGGAAAATTGGCCGGCAGCGCCGCCCTGACGCGAGCGAGCAGCTCCAGCGCGGGCTCGCTCCCGCGCACGTGGCCGCCCGCCTCGACGCCCTGGGCGATCACCGCGTCGGCGCCTGCCGCATGCGCGGCGCGGGCCTCGGCAACCGAGCCGCACTGGTGCAACCAGATGCCGGGCGTCCGCCGCTTCGGGGGTCCCCAGAAGGTGACAACGACATCGGCCGCGGCCGCGGCCTCGAACCAGTCGCGGCGGGCGAAGGGCAGCAGCAGGTTGACGGCGATAGGCCGGCCGGTGAGCGCCCGCGCCGCGGCCAGCTCGCCCTCGATTGCCGCGGCGCCGTTGACCGCGATCGTCCCCAGTCCCCCCGCCTCGGAGACCGCGGCCGCCAGCTCATGGCGGCTCAGCCCACCACCCATACCGGCCTGGACGACCGGCGTCGGAATGCCCAGCAGCTCGAAGAACCTCACCGCCCCGATCTTAGAACTGCATCAATTTCTCAGCCTCGCAGATTGAAAAATTGATGCAGTTCGCGAAGATGTCGCGGTGAGCCAGTTCCGCATCGTCGTCCTCGCCTCGGGGAACGGCACCAACCTGCAGGCGATCCTCGACCAGTTGCACGGGCGTGAAGGGATCGAGGTGGTCGGTGTTGGCTCCGACAAGCCCGGGGCGCGGGCGCTGGGACGAGCGGAGGCCGCCGAAGTGGAGACCGCTGTCTTTCCCCGTGGGGAGTTCGCCGATCGTGAGGCGCGCGACGCGGCGATGGCGGAGTGGATCGAGTCCCTCGACGCCGACCTCGTCGCCCTCGCCGGCTACATGCAACTGCTCAGCGGAGGCTTCGTGGCGCGGTTCCGAGGCCGCATCGTCAACATCCATCCCGCCCTGCTTCCCTCCTTCCCCGGTCTTGACGCGATCGGCCAGGCGCTGGAGGCCGGCGTCGAGGTGACCGGCGTGACCGTGCACTTCGTCGATGAGGGAGTCGACACCGGCCCGGCGATCCTGAAGCGCGAGGTCTCGGTGCCGGACGACCGCGACCGCGACCGGCTGGAGGAGGAGATCCATGCGGTCGAGCACGAGCTCTACCCGGAAGCGATCCGCATGCTCGCCCGTGGCCAGGTTAGGATCGACCCGAGCGACCCAAGCTTGGTCGTCGTCGATGAGTGAGGCACCCACAGACACCCGAGCCGAGGCCGCGAACGACGGTGCGATCCGGGTGCGCCGTGCGCTGATCTCGGTCTCCGACAAGACCGGCGTCGCCGACTTCGCCAAAACGCTTGCCGGGCTGGGAGTCGAGCTCCTCTCCACTGGCGGCACCGCGAGCGCGCTGCGCGAGGCCGGCCTCGAGGTAACCGACGTCTCCGAGTTCACCGGCCAGGAGGAAATCCTCGGCGGCCGCGTGAAGACGCTGCACCCACGCCTCCACGCCGCCCTGCTGGCGCGGCGCTCGGACCCCGAGCACCTGGCGACGCTGGAGCGTGAGGGGATCGAGCCGATCGACCTCGTCTGCGTCAACCTCTATCCGTTCGAGGAGGCGGTCGCCGGGCGGGACGTCGACCCTCAGGTGGCGATCGAGAACATCGACATCGGCGGGCCGACGATGATCCGCGCCGCGGCCAAGAACCACGAGGGAGTCGCGGTCATCGTCAAACCCGAGTCCTACGACGCGGTGTGCGCCGAGCTGGAGGAGTCGGGAGGAGAGATCTCCTCCTCGACCAGCCATTGGCTGGCCAACGAGGCCTTTGCGCAAACCGCCCGCTACGACGCCGCTATCAGCCGCTGGTTCTCCTCTTTCTACGAGGACTTCCCCGAACACCTGACGGTCCCCTACGAGAAGGAGCTCGACCTCGCCTACGGCGAGAACCCCCACCAGAGGGCGGCGCTCTACTCGGAAGCCGGGATGCGCAGCCACATCCTCTCGGGGATCTCCAAGCTGCACGGCCGTGCCCTCTCCTTCAACAACGTGCTCGACCTCGACTCGGCGCGGCGGCTAACCGCCGACTTCGACCAGCCGGCCTGCACGATCGTCAAGCACAACAACCCCTGCGGCGTGGCGGTTGGGGACGACGCGCTCGACGCCTACCGCAAGGCGCTCGCCTGCGACCCGATGTCGGCCTTCGGCGGCGTGATCGCCCTCAACCAGCCGATCGGGAAGGAGCTGGCCGAAGCGCTGCACGAGAACTTCGTCGAGGTGCTGATCGCGCCCGAGTTCGAGGACGGCGCGCTCGACATCCTCCAGCAGAAGGAGGCGATCCGGATCCTCTGCGACGAGGAGCGGCGGGTGACCGACCCCGCCGAACGCGACGTCAAACGCGTGCGCGGCGGCCTGCTGGTCCAGGACCGCGACGGCGACCCCGAGCCCCGCGAGCTGATGGAGGTCGTGACCAAGACCGTGCCCAGCGAGGAGCAGTGGAGCGACCTGCTCTTCGCCTGGACGGTGGTTCGCCACGTCCGCTCCAACGCGATCGTGATCGCTAGGGGTAGCGCGACCCTCGGGGTCGGCGCCGGCCAGATGAGCCGCGTCGACTCCGTCCGCCTCTCGGTCGAGAAGTGCCGCGACGCCCGCGGCGAGGAGGCCGACGCCCTACTCGCCGGCTCCGTCGTCGCCTCCGACGCCTTCTTCCCCTTCGCCGACGGGCCCCAAGCAGCGATCGACGCCGGCGCCTCAGCCGTGATTCAGCCCGGTGGCTCCAAACGCGACGGTGAGGTAATCGAGGCCTGCGACGCCGCCGGCATCCCGATGGTCTTCACCAAGCACCGCCACTTCCGCCACTAAATCGTCAGTTACGTGACACACACGTAACTGCACTCGAATTAGCTTCGACTCGTCGCGGCCGCGGCACAACGCCCCGGCCGCCGGACGCGGGCCCCACCCTCACGAAATGGGGTTGGCGGGTTCGACTCCCGCTCGGGGCGCTACGATCCACAAACGTGAGGGTGGGGCCGTCAGTTCGGCGGCAACCCCGCTTTTCGAACGGCCCGCCTAGGCGGGCCGTTCGGTTTCCACAGAGTTCAAGCTCTGTCGATATTCGAGCGCTTCGGGCGTCTCCTCGAATGAAAGTAGCTCGCCGGCCACATCTGAAAGGTGAGCTTTGACCTCCTGCGGAGTTGCGCGAAAGAACTCGCGGCGCAGATTAATGCGATTGACTCGACAGCTGGCTAGGCGCTTATGCAGCTCAGCCTCGATTCCAACAGCATCCTGGGAAAAGAAAATCGCGTGAACGTCAAAGCGAAAGGGAACCGAAGCATCTCCTAACTCACGGACACGATCGAGCGGCTCAAGTCGACGTGTCAGCCCGATCTTGATGACCCCCTCTCCGAATGATCCGATGTTCGAAATGACATAGACATAGCCGGCACGGATGTTGGCAGCGCGATAATCGACATCCTCGATAGCCCGCTCAATCTTCTCCAGCTCGCCTTTGTGTCGAGCAATTGCCTCCTGATCTCCTTTTCCTTCCAAGACCTCCAGCGTGTTGAGGTAGTGCTGTCGCTCTTTTTCCAAGCGTGACCGCTCACGTTCCATTTCCTTCTGGGCCTCACGCTCTTCTCGAAGTCGCGCTTTCTCCTCACGCTCTCGCTCTTTCTCTTCAGCAAGCTTTTGGCGATAGTCAGCGGTCAGTCTCAACTCGTATTCCCGAAGCTCGTGGTACGGGCCTGAGATGTGAATACCCATGGTCTGTCCTAAGCGAGCGATCGTTGCCACCACTTTGGTCAGGCGATCGATTGCCGCGTCGAGTTTGTAGGGCTTTAGACCTCGAACCAGATTGTCCGCCTCAGCGTTGTAGGCACGGAGCATCAGTTTTGAGAAGTCGCGGACCATTTTGCGGCCTCGCGGAAGGGACCCGTCAACGTGCCACTGCGTGCTGCCAAGCACAGCGCCTCCGTCCTTGCGGGTCATGGTTTTGATCTGTTCGCGAAGAGACTTAAGTGCCTCTTGATATTCGACCGAGTCGCTCAAAGGATGCTGGTACTCATAGACGCCGGCTTCCTGCAGCAAGGCAGTCTCCTCGGTCACAACAACCTCGCTCCGCAGCTCCTCGAGATGCTGATCTAGCTGCGCCTTCTCTGCACTGGCTTGGGCTAGCTCTCTCTCCAGCGACTCAGTTGCATCGCTTGCTTGCTTCTCCAACTCAGCAGCCGCCGCCTGCTTGTCGCTTTCCAACTGTCCAAGTTGCTGGTCAATATCCCGCTGAAGGGAACTGCGTCTCTCCTCTAGCTCAAGAATTGACAGCGCGCCCAGACGATCGAGATCCTCACGCAAGGATGCAACCTCAGCAGCCATCTCCTTAGCCTTCTTGCGAGCACCGAAGAACGACACACTTTGGTCGGGTACCACGGTCCGCCCTTGATCCGACTCCATATCGCCCTCCTCGAGTGCTGCCAGTCGGGCGATCCTAATCAATCAGCCATTTCTGACACCGATTTGCTCTGGCTAAGCGCCGAGGTCCTGGTGAGTCTCCGAGGCATAGGCCCTTGAAAGCTCAAGGTATGGCTCGGCGATTAATTGCTTCAAGTCAGTTCTTTCTGCGCTTCGCTTGCGCGGCGGACGTGCTCGCAGACCTCCGCCGGTGTGTCCGCGACCAACAGCAGCTCTTTGTCGCTCGGGGAAATCAGGCCTTCGTCCTCGAGGCTCTCGTCGATCCAGTTGAGCATCGGCTTCCAGAACTCCGAGCCGACCAGGATCACGGGGAACTGCTTGATCCGGCGAGTCTGAATCAGGGTCAGGCTCTCGAAGAGCTCGTCCAGGGTGCCGAAGCCGCCGGGGAAGATGACGAAAGCGCGTGCGTATCGCACGAACATCAGCTTGCGGGCGAAGAAGTAGTGGAACTCGAGGCCGCGGTTGACGTAGGGATTTAGCCCCTGCTCCATCGGCAGCTGGATGTTCAGCCCGACCGAGATCCCGCCGGCCTCGGCGGCGCCCCGGTTGGCGGCCTCCATCAGGCCAGGGCCGCCGCCCGTGATGACGGTGAAGCCGTGGCGCGCCAAGCAGGCACCTGTCTCGCGGCAAAGCTCATACCAAGGGTGGCCCTCCCCGATCCTGGCCGAGCCGAAAACCGAGACTCCGTCGTCGATGTCCCGCAGCAGGTCGAAGCCGCGATCAACCTCAGCTCGGATCCGATCGAGTCGCAACTCGTCCCGCTCCTCAGCGTCGCTGGGGACACGGAGGAGGTGCTCATCGTGCTTCGATCCGCTGTTCCAGTCAGATCCAACCAAGGGTACGTCCAGTAGAACAGATCGTGCGGCTCAGACCGTCAGCTGTCCGTCCTCGAGCAATTGGGTGATTGCATCCGCAGTCTCGTCCGGGCTCTTGCTCTCCGCTTCGATGGCGTTGCCCTCGCACTCGCCGAGGTCCGTGAACTCCGACCAGATCTGCTCGATGGCATCGGGATCGGCAAGCGGACCGCCTTCTCTGGCGTCGAACCGCGCCGTGCAGACAGGCAGCGGCGCGCGGAGCACTGCGTAAGCAACCCGGAGCCCCGCGGCATGGAGAACGTCGCGGATCGGGCCAAGGAACAAGCGCGGGATGACGATTCCGTCGACGATCGTGAAGTAGCCGCCCGCGGCGTAGGCGGCCGCGGCCTCACCGACGATCCGCATCGCCAGGCGGTTTTGATCATGCGACTCCGATCGCCAGGGCTCGACGTAGCCGGAGCGGATGAAGCGGAAGAAGACGTCGGATTCGAGGTGAACAGACGGGTCCGAGCGCTCGGCGAGGACCCCCGCGGTGGTGGTCTTCCCAACTCCGGGAGGCCCTGTGAGGATCAGAACCTGGATGTCACCCGACGGCGTCATGCGCCCCGACGCTACCGCTAGTGCCCCCGGCGGTGTCCGGTGTCACCACATAGGCGACACCTGTGTCAGGACATAGGAGACACCGAA
>JBBDYO010000064.1:0-16878 GCA_040901495.1 Solirubrobacterales bacterium | reverse complement strand
ACCGTGTCGTAGCCGTACTCGGCCTGGCGCTCGCAGCGCAGCTTGCCGTCGGTGACGTCGATCTTGATCACCTGCGTCAGCGAGGGCATCTTCAGGTGGTCGGCCACCACGGCGCCGATCGTGTAGCACTCGCCGTCGTCCGACTGCTGGCCAAGCAGCACCAGGTCGGGGCTCTCGGACTCGAGCACTTTGGCCAGCGAGTAGCCGGTCGCGCAGACATCCGAGCCGGCGAGGGCGTCGTCGGAGAGGTGCACCGAGCGGTCGGCGCCAAGCGCGACGGCCTTGTGCAGCGCGCGCTGGGCCGAGCTCGGGCCCATCGTCACCGCGACAACCTCCTCGACCGGAATCGCGCCGCCCTCCTTGATCTGCATGGCGGCCTCGATGGCGTGGGTATCGAAGGGGTTGAGGTTTTTCTCGCCGCCACGGTCCAGCCGCATCGTGTTTGAGTCGATGCGCTTCTGGACGGCGGCGTCCGGGACCTCCTTGACCAGGACGCAGATCTTCAAGATTTAGCTCCTTGGGACGTCGGTTTCTCTGGTTGACTGACCAGTCAATCAGTCTATCTATACATCCGGCGGTGTGTTATTCGGCGGTGATCGATATCACACGACGGGACCCCGCTCCAAACAGCGGGTACAAGCGGCTCAGGAACCGCTCGCGTGACGCTCCTCGGCGCCCGTGCGAATGAAGTCGACGATCTCGTCGGTCCCCGCGCCCGGCGTGAAGACCGCCGCGACGCCGAGCTTCTTCAGCTCGGGGATGTCCTCGGCTGGGATCGTGCCCCCGACCGTGACCAGGACGTCGTCGACCCCCTGCTCATTCAGCAGGGCGACGACTTTGGGGACCAGCGTCATGTGGGCACCGGAGAGGATCGAAAGCCCGACCGCGTCGGCGTCCTCCTGGATCACCGTCTCGGCGATCTGCTCCGGCGTCTGGTGCAGACCGGTGTAGATCACCTCCATGCCCGCGTCGCGCAGCGCCCGGGCGATGATCTTGGCGCCGCGGTCGTGCCCGTCCAAGCCGGGCTTGGCGACGACGACGCGGATCTTTCTGGCGGTTGCTGCCTCCATGGTGCGGCGGGAAGGGTAGCGGCCCATGCTCCTTTTCTGCTGGATGCTAGGAACATTGGTGCAAACACCCAAAGCGTGAGGGAGCCTAAACTCAGGCAGGTGAGTGGCTGGACGCCCGAAAACTCCAAATCTGATTCAGAAAATGAGCAGGTCGTACTCGGCATTCTCATAGAGTCCCCGCGCCGGCGCGCGCGCCTGACGGCCAAAGGTGTCGTCCTCCTCGGGGGCGATCTCTCGGGGCGACAATGAGCACTCGCGCGAAAGTTTGGATAGCCGCCGCAATTGTCGCTTTGGCCGGACTTTGGATGCTCGGCACCTTCGACACTTTCCTCGCCCCGGCGGGACTGAATAGCAAGGACTGCCTCCGAGACGCAAACAGTGTGATGCTCTGTGGTGACGAGGCGGCCAATTACGAAAAGAACCTCGAGCGCGAAAGGGACGTGGCCGATAGGGAATGGCGGAAGTATCACCCGACGGCGAGCGAAGAAGTCCTTGGTCCGGCTGAAATGCGAGAAGCCGAACGCGAATCCGACGAAGGCCAAGAAATCATCGAAGAAATGGAAGCGAGCTGCAAGGCAGATCCTCGCTGCCGAGCGGAAATGGAGAACCCATGACTGTCGCGACGAAGCGCCAGGACTTGAAGGCCGATGAAGGTCGGTAGCGGACAGAACCAGATCTCGTATTGCCGAGACCGCCGGCCAGAGTGCCGCCGAAGTTGCGCGGACCCTGACTCCCCAACCATGCAGTAGTTCACATTGGGCGATCCAGATCAGTCTTGGACCCCTCAAGATCCAAACGAAGTCGAGGTGCCCGATCGTGCAGTCGCTGCCCTACTCGGCGCAGAGGATGCGATCGATGCAGCACAGCATGCTAGATGGCACACGACGCGTAGCAATCCGGCGGCACCGATCTCTCCAGCAAACACTGCCTTTTGCAAAAGAGCTGAGACAGCTCGCATTGAGAATTGGCCCGAATTGACTTGGAACGCGTACTACCGTGCATTTCTTGCACAGCTAGCCGCCATGGATGTGGCGCTGGTTCTCAAAGCGGATCATCACGAACATCGATCGGTCGTTGACCTGAGGAAATTTGAACCTTGGCCAGAGGGAGTCAGCCTCGATGAGCCCTGCTTTCGGGTCGACCCCCATGAAGGTTGGCGACTTCGCGGTCGCCTAAGACGAATTCGGGCCAAACTGTTCGGCTAAGTCGTTACTGGCCGACTACTAGAAGACGGGGGACTCGGTGTAGGTCCCGAAGACGTCCTGCATCGCCGCGATCATCTCGCCCTCGGTCGCCCGGGCACGGGCGGCCTCGATGATCGGCGGCATCAGATTCTCCTCAGTTGCGGCGGCGCGTTTCAGCTCGGCCAGGGCCGCCTCGACCGCGGCGGAGTCACGCCGGGCACGGGTCGCCGCCAGACGGTCGGTCTGCTTGCGTTCCAGCGCCGGGTCGATGCGGAGGATCGGCGTCTCCTCTTCGTCCTCCTGGGTGAAGTCGTTGACGCCGACGACGATCCGCTTGCGCTCGTCGAGCTCTCGCTGGTAGGTGAAAGCCGCGTCGGCGATCTCGCGCTGGGGGAAGTTGCGGCGGATCGCCTCGACCATCCCCCCCAGCTCGTCGATCCGGGCGAAGTAGTCGTAGGCGGCGGCCTCCATCTCGTCGGTCAGCTTCTCGACGAACCAGGAGCCACCGAGCGGGTCGGCGGTGTTCGCGACCCCGGACTCCGCGGCGATGATCTGCTGGGTGCGCAGCGCCACCCGGACCGCGCCCTCGGTCGGCAGCGCCAGCGCCTCGTCGAAAGAGTTGGTGTGCAGCGACTGGGTCCCCCCGAGCACCGCGGCCAGCGCCTCGAGCGAGGTGCGCACGACGTTGTTGAGCGGCTGCTGAGCGGTGAGCGAGACCCCGGCGGTCTGGGCGTGGAAGCGCAGCCGCATCGACTCCTCGCGCTTGGCGCCGTAGGTGTCGCGCATCTCCCGCGCCCAGATCCGGCGCGCCGCCCGGTACTTGGCGACCTCCTCGAAGAAGTCGATGTGGGCGTTGAAGAAGAAGGAGAGGCGAGGGGCGAAGTCGTCGACGTCGAGGCCGCGCTCCAGCGCCCGCTCGACGTAGGTGAAGCCGTCCTTCAGCGTGAAGGCCAGCTCCTGCTGAGCGGTCGAGCCGGCCTCGCGGATGTGGTAGCCCGAGATTGAGACCGGGTGCCAGCGCGGCATGTGCTCCGTGCACCACTCGATCATGTCGGTGACCAGCCGCATCGCCGGCTCGATCGGGAAGCACCACTCTTTCTGGGCGATGTACTCCTTGAGGATGTCTGTCTGGATCGTGCCGCCGAGCTTCTCCGGCGGCACCCCCTGCTCCTCGCCGACCAGCACGTAGAAGGCGAGCAGGATCGCCGCCGGGGCGTTGATCGTCATCGAAGTCGTGACCCCGCCCAGTGGGATGCCGTCGAAGAGCTGCTCCATGTCGTCGAGGCTGTCGACGGCGACCCCCTCGCGGCCGACCTCGCCGAGGCTGCGGTGATGGTCGGAGTCGTAGCCCATCAGGGTCGGCATGTCGAAGGCGGTAGATAGCCCCGTCTGACCGTGGTCGAGCAGGTAGTGGAAGCGCTCGTTGGTCTCCTCGACCGTGCCGAAGCCGGCGAACTGACGCATCGTCCAGAGCTTCCCCCGGTACATCGACTCATAAGGGCCGCGGGTGAACGGGTACTGGCCCGGCTCCCCGACCCGGTCCTCGAGGTCGCTCGGAACGTCCTCGGCCGTGTAGAGGGGCTCGATCGGGTGCCCCGACATCGTCGAGAACTCGGCGTCCCGCTCCTTGGCCTCGGGCTTGGCTTTCGGCTCCGTCGCCATGCGCACAGTCTAGGCGTGCCAGGCGGAGACCCGAGGCGAGTTATCCGTGAAATACACGGATAACTCGCCTCGCGCGACCTAGAGGTCCTTCTAGCGCCCCACGGGGAAGCGGCGGGGCGGGGCTTTGCGGCGGGAGGCCATGCGGGAGGCGCCGAAGCCGGCGACGGTTGCCAGCAGCGTGACCGCGACGGCGACGAGGCGGCGGCCGAGCTGCTCGAAGCGCATCGTCTGCCAGCCTTTCTCGCGGGCGATCTCCGCCAGCGGGGGGTCGGGATTGACCACGACCGGGTGGCCGACGGCCTCCAGCATCGGCAGGTCCGAAAGCGAGTCCGAGTAGGCGTAGGAGTCGTCGAGGTCGATCCCGTGCTCGGCGGCAAAGGCCTCCATCGCCTCGACCTTGCCCGGCCCGTAGACGAAGGGGCCGTCGAAGCGACCGGTGAAGGCACCGTCGCCATCGACCTCGTAGCGGGTCCCGATCCCGCCGTCCATGCCGAGCACCTCCGCAAGCGGCTCGACCACGCCGTTGCCGGCGGCGCTGACGATGAAGGTGGCGCGCCCGGCGTCCTGGTGCGCGTAGACCTCGTCCAGCATCTGCGGGTAGATGCGCGGCAGGATCGCCGCCATCACCTCGGGGTTCATCCGCTCCAGATCACGAGCCCGCACTCCCGAGATCAACTCGCGGGCTTGCTTCAGGACCTCGGTGGTCCGCTCATCGGTGGTGCCGCGCAGGCGGTAGCGCAGGTGCTCGATCCCCCAGCTCGCGAGCTGGCGCCTACTGACGATCCCGTGTCGTGTCGCGACGCGCGCAAACGGCATTCCGGAAGACCCCGCCATCAGGGTCTTGTCCAGGTCGAAGAAAGCAGCAGCGCGCTGCAAACCGTCGTCTGGCTTTGTCCTCAGTCGGTCGGCTTGGCCACGCACAACTAGTGCGCTCCCGGCGCCGACCTCCCTGCGTCCGCGCCAGGCTCGGTTTTCGCGCGCTGAATCAAACCTCGATGACGATCGCGTCGCCCTGGCCCCCGCCGGAGCAGATCGCCGCGACACCGACGCCCCCGCCCCTGCGCTGAAGCTCATGGACGAGCGAGCCGACGATCCGCGCCCCAGAGGCACCGATCGGGTGGCCGAGCGCGATCGCGCCGCCGTTGACGTTGACGTTGTCCTCATCGACGCCGAGCATCCGCATCGAGTTGAGGGCGACCGAGGCGAAGGCCTCGTTGATCTCCCAGAGGTCGACGTCCTCGGGGCTCTTGCCGATCTTCTCCAGCGCCTGCTTGGCGGCGTTGGCGGGAGTTTTCGCCAGGTAGGGGAAGTCGTCGGCGACGGTGCCATAGGAGAGGACGCGAGCCAGCGGGGTGCGCCCTTCCTTCTCAGCCCACTCCTCGGAGGCGACGACGATCGCGCCGGCGCCGTCGTTGACCCCCGGGGCGTTGCCGGCGGTGTGGGTGGCGTCATCGCCGCCAATCGCCCGCAATCCGGCCAGGGTCTCGACCGTGGTGTCGGCGCGAATCGCCTCGTCGGCCTCGATCGTGCTCTCTCCCTTGCGCGACCTGACCGTGACGCCGACGATCTCATCGGCCAGGCGACCGGCGTCGGTTGCCTCGGCGGCGAGCCGGTGCGAGCGCTCGGCGAAGCGGTCCATGTCGGCGCGGGTGATCTCGAGCTCGTTGGAGACCTCGCTCGCCTCGTTGATCATCTGCTTCTCGGTGAAGGGGTTGGTGAGGCCGTCGTGGACCATCGAGTCGATCGTTTCGACGTGGCCCATGCGGTAGCCGAAACGGGCGCCGGGGAGCAGATGGGGCGCCTGGCTCATCGACTCCATGCCGCCGGTAACGGCGACCTCGGTGTCACCGGCGCGAATCGCCATGTCGGCGATCCCGACCGAGCGCATGCCCGAGGCGCAGACCTTGTTGATCGTCTCCGAAGGCACCTCCTTGGGGATACCGCCCTTGATCTGCGCCTGGCGCGAGGGGATCTGCCCCTGCCCGGCCTGCAGAACCTGGCCGAAGACAACCTGCTGGACCTGCTCGGGAGAAACGCCGGAGCGCTCCAGAGCGGCCTCGATCACATGGCCGCCGAGGTCGGTCGCGTCGAGTGAGGAGAGGGTTCCGCCCATCTTGCCGAAGGGGGTCCGTGCGGTTCCGAGGATGACTGTGTTGGGCATTGCGGGCCTTTCGTCTTGGTTTTTTGCCGGGTCTCGGCTCGAACGTGGGCCGCCTGGCCCAAAGGGGACGATAGCGGGAGGCTCCGCTCAGTTGCTGTGCGCAACGTCATAGACTCGCGCCTCGATGAGGGTCTCTGTCAGCCAGGCCGAGCTTCCGGACGCCGACGCCGATCTGCTCGTTGTCGGCCTTTGCGAAGGAGATGGCCTCCCCGACGCAATCGCCGGCGCACCCGGCTCCGACGACGCCAGGGGTGCCTTCAAGAAGCTGGCGGTGCTTCACCCCGAGAGCCCCAAGCGGGTGCTTGTCGTCGGGCTCGGCAAGCATGAGGAGATGGATGCCGAGCGGGCGAGGATCGTGGCCGCGCTTGCCGCCAAAGAGGCAGGCCGGCTGGAGGCGGGCTCCCTCGCCTGGCTCCTGCCCGCCTCACAAGACGACGCGGCCACCGCCGAGGGCTTGGTGACCGGCACCGTCCTCGGCGCCTACCGCTTCGATCGCTTCCTGAGCTCCGACCCCGACGACCCCAAACCGCCCACGATCGACTCTCTCACCCTGCTGGCGCCTGAGGGCGTCGCCGGCGCCGCCGCGGCCGCCCGCGTCTGCGCCGAGGCGCAGAACCGGGCTCGCGACCTGCAGAGCCTGCCGTCGAACGTCGCCACCCCCTCCTTCCTTTCGCGGCGCGCCCGTGAGATCGCCTCCGCCCACCCAGCGGTCACCGCCGACGTACTCGGCCGCGACGAGATCGCGGCCAAGAAGATGGGCGGCCTAGTCGCCGTCAGCCAGGGAACGGCGGAGGAGCCGAAGCTGATCGCCCTGCGCTACGCGGGTGGCGGCTCCGGCCCGACCCTGGGACTGATCGGCAAGGGCGTCACCTTCGACACCGGCGGCATCTCGATCAAGCCCTCCGCCGGCATGCACGAGATGAAGATGGACATGTCGGGGGCCGCCGCGGTGATCGAGGCAGTCGGGGCGATAGCCGAGCTGGGCCTTGAGATCGACCTGATAGCGGTCGTCCCGTCGACCGAGAACATGCCCTCGAGTACCGCGATCAAGCCCGGCGACGTCATCACCCAGTACAACGGCAAGACGGTCGAGATCAACAACACCGACGCCGAGGGGCGCTTGATCCTCGCTGACGCTCTCGCCTACGCGGTCGAGCTGGGCGCGGAGCGAATCGTCGACCTGGCGACGCTGACCGGCGCCGTGCTGGTCGCGCTTGGGTCTACCCACGCGGCGCTGATCTCCAACGACGACGACCTTGCCGCCAAAGTCGAGGAGGCCGGTACGACAACCGGAGAGCTCGTCTGGCGCCTCCCCCTCCACGCCGAGTACAAGGAGTTGACCAAGGGCACTGTCGCCGACCTCACCAACGCCTCGGCCAAGCGCAAGGCCGGCACGATCTACGCCGGGTCCTTCCTCGAGGAGTTCGTCGACGACACTCCCTGGGCCCACGTCGACATCGCCGGCACCGCTTGGGACGTCGGCCGCCCCTACACCGGCAACGACGCCAGCGGCTACGGCGTCCGCCTCCTGGTCGAGCTCGCCCGCCGCTTCGCGGCATAGCGGCACAGCGACAGCGTTCGACTGGAATTCACTGACCTGGCCGAGGTAGGGTGACCCTCGCGAGTCCCATAAACGGACCAGAGCGAGGAGAGAGAATGAGCGCGAAGCAACTCCTACCTATGAGCGGCGTCGTCTCGGTGCTGCTGATCATCGCCTCCTTCATCGTCGGCGGTGAAACACCCGAAGCGGACGCTTCGCTGCAAGAGGTTGTCTCCTACTACAGCGACCACGACACTGACCTGCAGATCTCCGCGGCACTGCTTGCCCTGGGCGCCTTCTTCTTCCTCCTCTTCACCGCCGCGATCGCGACACTGCTGCGTAGCGTTCAGGGCGAGGGCAAACCTTCGGCAACAGTCAGCCTCGCCGGCGGAATCGTTTTCACGGTCGGCTTGACGATCTTCGCCGGCCTGGGGTTCACCGCCGCCGATGTGGTCGGTGATGTCGCCCCGAGCAGCATTCAGACGCTCAACGCGCTCAGCATGGACATGTTCTTTCCGGTCGCCGTCGGCACTGCAGCATTCCTGCTCGGCACGGGGATCGCGACGCTGAAGACGGACGCGCTGCCGGCATGGCTGAGCTGGGCGGCCATCGTGATCGGGGTGATCGCGATCACCCCGATCGGCTTCTTCAGCTTCCTTGCGCTTGGCGTTTGGACGCTGATCGCGAGCGTCCTCCTCGCAATGCGAGCTCGCGCCGCCCAGGTCCCGACCGCCTAGGAGGGTCGCTAGAGCCTCCTAAGTAGCTACGCCTCACCGAGGATCATGCAGGTTGCGACGCCGTGGGCGAGCAGCTTGCCGCTCTCGGCTGCGGTCAGCTTGGCCTCGGCGGTCGCCTGTTTGCGCCCGCGGTAGAGGACGTTCGCCTCACAGAGCACGCGCCCGGTGTCTCGGGTGATCGGCCGCACGTACTTCGCCTCGAGGCCGAGCGACGTGTAGCCGACGCCGGCCGGAAGCGTGGTGTGGACCGCGCATCCCAGGGCCGAGTCGAGCAGGGTCGCGGCGTAGCCGCCGTGGACAACCCCGATCGGGTTGTAGTGCTCCTCGCCGGGGTCGCCGGCAAAGACCGCGCGGCCCTCCCCCAGCTCGATCGGCCCCATCCGCAGGGTGACCGCGATCGGCGGTGGCGGAAGCTTGCCGGCGACGATCGCTTCCATGTACTCCATGCCGGTCATCGTCGCCCCGGCGGCCGCGGTCGACACCGGGTCCTGCCAGACGAGAGTGCGGCTGCGGGTGGTCTCGGGGGTGACCTCGGCGAAGGCCTGCGCCGCCTCCACCGCGGTGCCTCCGTTGCGGGCGGCCTCCGCGATCTTGGCCGCGACGCCGTCCAGCGCAGTGCCCTCTTCGCTCATCGACGTGCCCTGCGGCGCGCTGGGCTCGCGACCTCCACCTTGCCGTCAGAGCGGCGGCTGGCGGGGTACTGCAGGTCGGCGAGGATCTCCTCCTCGCTGATCGAGATCCGGGGGAGCTTGGCTCGGGGGGAATGGATGGATTTCGGAATCAGCCTCATTGCTTCGCCTCCAATCAGCTGGTCGGGCTGGGTTGCGTGATGCAACTTCCTATTGCGACCACCCTAACCGAGTCAGTTGCTTGACGCAACCTTATGTGCGAAGATCACGTTCGTGTTGCGCTACGACTATCCCGGACAGGTCTGCTCGATCGCCAAGGCGCTGGAAGTCGTCGGTGAGCGCTGGTCATTGCTGATCGTCCGTGACGTGATGAACCGCAGGCGCCGCTTCGACGAACTGCAGGCGGGGCTCGGGATCGCGCGCAACGTGCTCTCCGCGCGGCTTCAAAGGCTGGTGGAGGAGGACATCCTCGAACGGCGCGCCTATCAGCCCAACCCGGAGCGCTACGAGTACTTCCTGACCGAGAAGGGGCTCGACCTCTGGCCCGCCCTGGTCTCCCTGCTCTGCTGGGGAGACCGCCACTCCCCCGCTCCCAACGGCCCGCCGATGCTGATCGTCCACAAGGAGTGCGGCGGCCGGGTCAGCGACCGCGGCATCTGCGAAAGCTGCGGCCAAGTCCTGCATGCTCGCGACGCCCAAGCGCTCCCCGGCCCGGGGCTCGAAACCGCACCCCGGGAGACCGAGGCGGTCGCGGCGCGCTAGCGTTGGCCGTACGGCCAAGACGGACCGGCGACCAGCAACGAGGAGGACGGGAATGGCGACCACGGCGGAGCTTCAGGTGAAGGACAAGATCTTCATCGGCGGCGAGTGGGTTGAGCCCGGGGGCTCGGAGACGATCGAGGTGATCAACTCGACTACCGAGGAGGTCATGGGGTCGATCCCGGCCTGCACGTCCGAGGACGCCGACCGGGCGGTGCGCGCCGCGCGTGAGGCATTCGACTCCTGGTCGCAGACTTCCCGCGAGGAGCGCGCCGGCTACCTCTCGGCGATCGCTGCCGGCCTCGGCGAGCGCGCCGAGGAGATCGCCGCGACGATCTCCCAGGAGCTGGGAATGCCACTGACGCTGAGTCAGATCATCCAGGCCGGCCTGCCGACCGGCCAGTTCGCGGCGATGCCGAACCTGATGGAGGAAGTCGCTTGGGAAGAGGAGATCGGCAACTCGCGCGTGCTGCGCGAGCCGGCCGGGGTGCTCGGCGCGATCACCCCCTGGAACTACCCGCTGAACCAGATCGCCGCCAAGGTCGCCCCTGCCCTCGCTGCCGGCTGCACGGTCGTGCTCAAGCCGAGCGAGGTCGTCCCGCTCAACGCCTTCATCCTCGCCGAGGTGATCGAGGGCGCCGGCCTGCCGGCGGGAGTCTTCAACATGGTCACCGGCACCGGCCCGGTCGTCGGCGAGGCGATCGCCGGCCACCCCGGCGTCGACATGGTTTCCTTCACCGGCTCGACCCGCGCTGGGCGCCGCGTCTCCGAGCTGGCCTCGGCGACCGTGAAGCCGGTCGCGATGGAGCTGGGTGGCAAGTCGCCGAACGTGATCCTCGACGACGCCGACCTCAGCCGCGCGATCCCCGACGGGGTTGGCAAGTGCTACCTCAACTCCGGCCAGACCTGTAGCGCTCTGACCCGGATGCTGGTCCCGCGCGAGAAGCTGGCCGAAGCGGAGGAGATCGCCAAGGCCGCCGCGGAAAGCTTCACCCCCGGCGATCCATTCGAGGAATCGACCCGGCTCGGCCCGCTGGTCTCCGAGGTGCAGCGCGAGCGCGTGCGCGGCTACATCGAGAAAGGCGAGG
The DNA here is from genome assembly GCA_040901495.1 of Solirubrobacterales bacterium. Taxonomy (GTDB): domain Bacteria; phylum Actinomycetota; class Thermoleophilia; order Solirubrobacterales; family 70-9; genus VRUE01. The sequence goes on along the minus strand of JBBDYO010000064.1, from coordinate 6,048 downwards.
CCGAAGGGGCGAAGCTCGTCACCGGTGGCGCCGCTCCGCCCGAGGGCCTTGAGCGCGGCTACTTCGTCCGTCCTACGGTCTTCTCCGACGTCACATCGGAGATGACGATCGCCCAGGAGGAGATCTTCGGGCCGGTCCTGTCAATTCAGCCCTACGAGGACACCGACGACGCGGTGCGGATCGCCAACGACACCGACTACGGCCTGGCCGGCGGCGTCTGGTCTGGTGATCAGGACCGTGCGATCGGCATCGCTCGCCGCATCCGCACCGGCCAGATCGAGATCAACGGCGGCGCCTGGAACCCGCTGGCGCCGTTCGGCGGCTACAAGCAGTCCGGCCACGGTCGCGAGAACGGCCGTTACGCGATCGAGGAGTTGCTGCAAGTCAAGAGCCTGCAGCTCTGACTCGGCTTACGCGATAGGACGCCGGATCTTCCCGACGCCACGGGAGGCCGCCAGGGGCATTGGCTCCGCCGTGAGGAGCCAATCTTCAAGCGACCGCGTCGCTTCGGGGAGTCCATCTCCTTCGCTTCGAATCGACGCACCGAGATCTGCGGCGCGAGCCTCGACCCTGGGGTCGAGCAGGGTGCACAGCCCCTGGGACAAGGCGTGCCTGTCGAGCTTGCGGAAGGGAACGTGGACGCCTGCCCCCAAGCGCTGCAGGAGCTCGCCCCACCAAGGCTGATCGGAGAACACCGAGCAGACCATCGTCGGTCGTCCAGAGCGAGCGGAAGCCGTGGTGGAGCCCAGCCCGCCATGGTGGACGATGGCGGCACACTGCGGGAAAAGACGGTCGTGGTCGACCGCCCCCACCGTCCTCAGATGGCTTGGCAGGGCCCCGGAGACGCGCTTGGGGACGCAGTTCTCGCTCACAATTGCCCGGCGGCCCAGGCTTGTGGTTACAGCGAGCACATCGTCGAACATGGCCTCAGGGTCGAGCACCGGCATGCTGCCGAAGCCGAGAAAAATCGGCGGGTCGCCCGCCGTGAGCCAGGACTGCAGCTCATCGGGAAGCGCCTCGCCGAGATCGCCGCGGACCGCAGAAGGCATTTGCCAGGCGGCCGTGACCTTGAGGTTGTCCGCCCAATCCGTCGGCCGGGGAAGCAGGCTGGGGCTGAAGGTGTGGAGCGAGATGGCGCCGTGCTCCTGCATCCGCGAAAAGGTCGTCTTCCTCTGGCGGGGGAGCCCGAGCCTGCGCCGAAATCGATTGGTGGCGGCGACGTTGCCGTGCCACCAGAGCCGGTAGGCGAGATGGTTCGAAGCTCGTCGCAGGGGCCTGGAGCGGACCCTCCCGCGAGTGATGGTCGGCGCCGAAAAGTCCCCAGAGGGAGCGGCCGGCTGCTGGAAGACCATCGACACCGGCACTTGTTGGAGGTCGCCGAGGGCAACGGCGCGATCGATGGTCGTCATGCCACCGACCATGGCCTCCGCACCTTGGGCAGCCGCCAGGTGAGCGTCGTCAAGTGCCTCCCCGTAGCGGCTGTACTCGGCCGCGAGGCCGCGCAGAACGGCTGCGCCACCGCGGGAGAGCAGGTGCTGCCCCTCGGGCGCCCCCAGCCAGGCCATCATGTCGAAGGGAAGCGGGACGACTCTGAGTCCCGCTCGCTCGGCTAAGGACTGAAACTCCCCAGGCACCGCCATGGTTACCTGGTGCTCGCGTTTGGCGAGATGCCAGCCGAGCGAGATCATCGGCCAGACGTCGCCGCGAAGACCATGCGCAAAGAGGGTGATCTTCATTGGTGAAGCGCCTCCACCAACTCCTGAATCGCCTTCTTCGTCTTTGCCTGACTCAGCCCGCGGTCGCGTCGAAGCAATTTCCACGTGAGGACGTCGGTCGCGCAAACAAGGAGATCCAGCCGACGGCCGCGCGCGTCCGCGGGACAGCTCTCGAGCACAGAGGGGAAGGTCCGCTGCACCCATGCGCGGTGTTCCTTACGCCCCCACTCGAGAAGCGGCCGCACCGCGGCGATCCGCTCCTCCAGCGCCAGCCAGCGAAAGACTGAGTCTCCGGCAAGCTCGTAGTCGTTTATCAGCAGATCGACCGCGCCGGCGATGTCGTCTGGTTCCGCGGCGATGCGCGTCATCATCTCCGGCGGGACCGGCTGTTCCAGCACCGCCGTGAGGATCCCCTCCTTGGTGCCGAAGTGGTTCACGACTGTCTGTAGCGCCACACCCGTCGTCGCGGCGATCTGCCTCAGCGAAACCTCGTCGTACCAGTAGTTCTCGAGCGAGAGCCTCACAGCGGCGTCGAGGATCCGCTGGCGGGTTTCCCCCGCGGACGCCGCACGTTGCTTCATGCGATAGGGCCGTTTCGCCTTGCTCTCCTCCATATTCACTAGAACGATGTTACATCAAAATTGTCGAATAGGCTTCCGCCGTGGATTTCGAGCTCAGCGACGAGCAGCGGCTGCTGCGCGACACCGTGCGGGAGTTCGCGCGGGGGGAGGTGGCGCCGGTTGCGGAGGAGCTGGACCGTGAGAAGCGGTTCCCCTACGAGATCGTCGCCAAGATGGGCGGGCTTGGCCTGATGGGGATCCCCTTCCCGCAGGACTACGGCGGCGGGGGCGCCGACACCCTTTCCTACGTGCTTGCCGTCGAAGAGCTGGCGCGGATCGACTCCTCGGTCTGCATCACGATGGCCGCCCACACCTCGCTGGGCACGATGCCGATCTACCTCTGGGGCAGCGATGAGCAGAAGGCCGAGTGGCTGCCGCAGCTGTGCAGCGGCGAGCGGCTCGCCTCCTTCGGGCTGACCGAGCCCGAGGCCGGCTCCGATGCCGGCAACGTGCGCACGACGGCCAAGCTCGACGACGGCGAGTGGGTGGTCAACGGCGCCAAGCAGTTCATCACCAACGCGGGCACCGATATTTCGGGCTGCGTCTCGATCACGGCCGTCACCGGCGACGGCGACGGCCGCAAGGAGATCTCCAACCTGATCGTCCCGACCGGAACCCCCGGCTATGAGATCGGCGAGGCCTACCGCAAGATGGGCTGGAACGCCTCCGACACCCGGCCGCTCTCCTTCGAGGACTGCCGGGTCCCCGAGTCCAACCTGCTCGGCCGGCGCGGCGACGGCTTCAAGAACTTCCTCCACATCCTCGACGGCGGTCGGATCGGCGTCGCGGCGATGGGCGTGGGGCTCGCCCAGGGCGCCCTCGACGAGGCGATCGCCTACGCCAAAGAGCGCAAGGCGTTCGGCCAGGCGATCTCCAAGTTCCAGTCGATCCAGGCGAAGATCGCCGACCTCTCGGCTCAGATCGAGGCGGCCCGCCTGCTGACCTGGCGCGCCGCCCTGGAGAAGGACGCGGGCAAGTCGTTCACGCTGACCGCCGCGCAGGCGAAGCTGATCACCGGCCGCCTCGCGGTCCGCGCCACCGAGGAGGCGGTCCAGATCCACGGCGGCTACGGCTACATCGAGGAGTACCCGGTCTGCCGCTTCTACCGCGACGCCAAGATCCTCACGATCGGCGAGGGCACCGACGAGGTGCAGCAGATGGTCATCGCCCGCCAGCTCGGCTGCTAGTGCGACGTATTTCGGTCGCTATGAGACGAAAGACGTCGCACTCGGCTGACTAGGCGGGCTGCGAGGTGACGGAGTCCACGGGGCGGTCGACGATCTCGGCCGCGCGGCCGACCTTCTCGCTGATCCCAAAGTAGCGGCAGATCGTCAGCTCGTGCTCGCGCAGCAGCGGCCGGGCCGGATCGACGGCGGGCGCGGTCCGCAGGGCCTCGCGCCCGTGCACGGTCCAGACCCGGTTCGCCGCGCCGGCACAGTCGCGCAGGGGAATCGCGACCCGCTTTGCGCCGCGGCGGCCGAGCGCGACGATCAGCCAGGTGGGCTCCCCGCTGGCCGCGTCGGTGAAGACGCTGTGCACCCTGCCCACGCGAGTGCCATCGACCTCGTCGACGTCGAAGCCGGTCCAGCGGACCACCTCCGCGAGGGTCGGCATCTCGGCGCCGGGCGGCGGCGACTCAGGCATCGGCCTGCCTCTCCATCAGCTCGGTGGCCGCGCTTGCCGGGTCCAGCTCCCGCCGCACCACCCGATCCAGCAGGGACGCGGTCTCTGGGTCGGCGGCAACCGTCGCCTCCAGCCGGCGGCGCATCCTCGCGGTCGCGATCCCGAGCACCTCGTTGCGCAGGTTGCGCGCCCGGCGCTCCTCGAGCGTGCCCGCCGCCTCGATGAAGGCGCGGTGCTCGTCGATCTTCTCGGTCAGCTCCTCGACCCCCTCCCCGCGCGCCGCCTCGGTGCGCAGGATCGGCACCTTCCATCCCTCCGGGTCATGCGAGAGCGCCAGCACGCCGCGCACCTCGCGCACCATCGTGTCGGTCATCGGGTGGTCGGCCTTGTTGACGACGATCACGTCGGGGATCTCCATCACCCCCGCCTTCAGCGCCTGGATCGAGTCGCCCGACCCGGGCATCAGCGCCAGCACGATCGTGTCGGCGTGATCGACGATGTCGATCTCCGCCTGCCCCACCCCAACCGTCTCGATCAGCACGTCGTCCTTGCCGGCCGCGTCCATCACCAGGGCGACCTGCAGCGCCGCCTCAGAGAGCCCACCGAGTGCACCCCGCGAGGCCATCGAGCGGATGAACACCCCCGGGTCGAGAAAGTGGTCGGTGAGCCGGATTCGATCCCCGAGCAGCGCACCTTTGGTGAAGGGGCTGGAGGGATCGATCGAAAGCACCGCGACATCGCGCTCCGCCTTACGCAACTCGGCGGTCAGGGCGCCGATCAGCGTGCTCTTGCCGACCCCCGGGGGGCCGGTGAAACCGACGATCCGAGCGCTGCCTGTTTGCGGGTAGACCTCGCGGACCAGCTCCCACCCTGCCGGGTCGTCGGACTCGATCAGGGTGATCGCTCGCGCCAGCGCACGCTTGTCACCGGCGACGAGTCGCTCTGAGAGCGATGCGGCTTTAGCGGCACCAGTCATGCGTTGTGAGTCTAAAGTCCCGGCCGCCGTGATCCGAACGATCCGCTTCTGCGCTCGCAACGGGATGTTGAACCCGCAATACGGGCTGCTGCTGGCGCGCTACCTGTGGCGCCGCCTGCTGACCCAGGCTGGATGGCGCTGGAGCACGCGGGGACCGCTCTTCCTCGGCAGCGGCCTGGAACTGCAGATCGCCAAGCGCGGCAAGGTCGACTTCGGCCGCTTCGTGTGGATCGGGCACGGCACCAAGATCCGCTGCCACGAGGGAATCGTCGAGATCGGCGACAAGTCGGTGCTGGGGCAGGAGTGCACGATCTCCGCCTACCAGCGGGTCCGGATCGGCGAGCAGTGCGTGATCGCCGACCGGGCGATGTTCATCGACTTCGACCACGGTGTGGTCGAGGTGGAGCGGCCGATCCGCAAGCAGGGCATCTACACCCGCGACGTGGAGGTCGGCTCCAACGTCTGGATCGGCTACGGCGCCTGCATCCTGCGCGGGGTGCGGGTCGGCGACAACTCGATCATCGGCACCAACTCGGTGGTGACCAAAGACGTCCCGGCCAACGCCGTCGTCGCCGGGATCCCGGCACGGATCATCAGGATGCGCGACACCCCGCAGGAGCTGCGCTGGCCCGACCCGGTCGAACCTGACCCCGAGGCATGGACAACCCTTCCCCAGCCGGACTGAAAGCTCGTCTCGCCTCGGAACTGAATCAACTTCTATATCCAGCAGGCTGAGAAGTTGATGCAGTTTGGGAGAGGGCGGGCTTAAGCGGGACGGGGGTCGCCGACCAGCTCGGCGTAGACCGCGGCGGTCTGCTCGGCGACGTCGCCCCAGTCGAAGCGGCGGAGGTGCTCGTAAGCTTCGGTCACCAAGCGCCGGCCCAGCTCGTCGTCGCGCAGGACGCGAACCGCGACCTCGGCAAGGGCTTCGGGGTCACGGGAGCGGAAGCGCAGGCCGACCTCCTCGTGGGGGACGACCTCGCGCAGGCCGCCGGTGTCGGCGACGATGCAAGGGCATTCGGAGGCCATCGCCTCCAGCGCGACCAGCCCGAACGGCTCATAGATCGAGGGGACCACGGTGAGGTCGGCGATCCGGTAGAGCGAGTGCAGCACG
>JBBDYO010000063.1:0-16937 GCA_040901495.1 Solirubrobacterales bacterium | reverse complement strand
AGCGGGATCAGCTTGCAGACGTTGACGCACTGGTCGCCCATCCGCTCGACGTTCTTCAACACGTGCAGCAGGGCAGAGATCAACCGCAGGTCGGTGGCAACCGGCGACTGGGTGGCAAGCAATGCAATCAGGCTCTGGTGGACCTCCAGGTAGCGCCCGTCGATACGATCGTCGTCGGCGACCACCATCTGCGCCAGCTCGACGTCCTGATGCTCGACCGCCTCCAGGGTTCGTCCAAGCGCCGCGGTCACCAGGTCGAGGCCGCCGAGGGCGCTGGCCTCGAGCTTCTCCAGGTCCCCCTGGTACTGAACCCTTGTCTGCTCGACCATCTCGCCGTCAGCCAACCTTGCCCGAGACGTAGTCCTCGGTGCGTTTATTGGCCGGGTTGGTGAAGATCTTCTCGGTTTCGTCGTACTCGACCAAGCGGCCCCAGCGGTTCTGCTCGTCGGCGTCCAGCTCCACCATGAGGAAGGCGGTGCGGTCGGAGACCCGGGCCGCCTGCTGCATGTTGTGGGTGACGATGACGATCGAGAACTCGTCTTTCAACTCGATCATCAGGTCCTCGATCTTGCCGGTCGAGATCGGGTCGAGGGCCGAACAGGGCTCGTCCATCAGGATCGTGTCGGGCTTGACGGCGATGCAGCGGGCGATGCAAAGCCGCTGCTGCTGCCCGCCGGAGAGGCCGAAGGCGTTGTCCTGGAGGCGATCCTTGACCTCCTCCCACAGCGCCGCTCCCCGCAGCGCCTTCTCGACGGTCGCGTCGAGGTCGTCCTTTTCACCGAGGATGCGCGGGCCGAAGGCGACGTTGTCGTAGATCGACTTGGGGAACGGGTTCGGTTTCTGGAAGACCATCCCGATCAGCTTGCGAACCTGGACCGAGTCCACGGTGGGCCCGTAGAGGTCCTCGCCGTGGTAGAGCAGCTCGCCCTGCACCTCGGCCCCCGGGATCAGGTCGTTCATCCGGTTGAGGCAGCGCAGCAAAGTGCTCTTGCCACAGCCCGAAGGCCCGATCAGCGCCGTCACATCATTGCGATGAATGTCCATTGAGATGTCTTTGACCGCGCTCACCCCGCTGTAGCTGACCTCAACGCCCCTCAGCTCGAAGACCTTTTCCCGCACGCCCGAGGAGGCGTGCTGGAACTCATCGGGGCGAACGGTGATGCCCGCCCGCTCGGCAGCCGCCTCCCGGGCCGCGCGGCCCGCCCCCGCTCTGCTCTCGTCCCGCGTCATCTGCTCGCCCACACTAGACCACCTACCACCTTTGCTCGTAACGATTTCGTAGCCAAATCGCGAAGGAGTTCATCAGCAGGATTACGGCCAGCATGACGACGATGCCTGCCGCCGCCAGCACGTGGAACTCGGGCTGGGCCTGCTTCGCGTTGTTGAAGATCATCACCGGCAGCGCCGTGTAGCCGTTGTCGCCGAACACGGTCGGATCGAAGGTGACGAAGGTCGCCGCGCCGACCAGCAGCAGCGGCGCCGTCTCCCCCGCCGCCCGGGAGACGGCGAGGATCACCCCGGTCGCTATCCCGGGAATCGCCGCCGGCAAAATCTGACGGCGCACGGTCTGAAGGCGGGTGGCACCAAGGGCGAAGGAGCCCTCGCGGATCGAGGGCGGCACAGCGCGGATCGCCTCGCGAGCGGCGATGATTACGGTCGGCAAGACCAGCAGCGAGAGGGTCATCGAGCCGGCGAAGAGGATGAAGCCGAGGTCGAGCGGGCCGCGGACGATGAAGGCCAGCCCGAGGATCCCGTAGACGATCGAGGGCACGGCGGCGAGGTTCTGGACGTTGAGTTCGATTACCCGGTTCCACCACTTCGTCTTGTCGGCGTACTCCTCCAGGTAGATCGCCGAGCCGACCCCGATCGGAACCGTCATTACCAGCACTCCGGCAATCAGAAGGATCGTGCCGTAGATCGCGTTGGCGTAGCCGGCCGTCTCGGGGCTGATACGCGAGGCCGAGTTGGTGAGCAGGTCGAGGCTGAGCATCGAGCGCCCGTCGACGACCGCGTCGATGACCAGCGCCGCCAGGCCAAGCAGAGAGATGCCGAGCGCCGCCATCAGCAGGACGAAGAACACGCGCCCCTTGATCACGTCCCTAAGCGGCTGCCCGCTGACAATCGCCGCCTGCGTGACCGAGCGAGCCCCCTCAGCTGCAAGGCGGGTGCGCTCCGCTTCTGGTCCGAGCGCCGCCATCTACTCGTACGCCTCGTGGAAGCGGCGGACCAGCCGGATGCTGATCAAGTTAAGGATCAGGGTCATCAGGAAGAGCAGCAGGCCGACCGCGAAGATCGTGTAGTAGGTGATGGTGCCGGTGGCGATGTCGCCGGTTGCCGTCTGGCCGATGAAAGCGGTCATCGTCTGCACCGATTCGGTGAAGCCGAGCGTCAGGTTGGGGCTCGCCCCGGCTGCAAGCAGGACAATCATCGTCTCGCCAACTGCACGTGAGGTCGCGAGAACGATCGAGGCGACGATTCCCGACAGCGCCGCCGGGAAGACGATCCGCGTCGCGACTCGCATTTTCGTCGCTCCCAGCCCGTACCCGGCCTCGCGCAGTCCCATCGGCACCGCCGACATCGCGTCCTCCGAGAGGGAGGCGATGATCGGGACGATCATCAGGCCGACCGCGAGACCAGCCACGCCCGCGGCCTGCGGGCCGGTCCAATCGAGGAAGGGAAGTATGTCCTCGAGGAGCGGCCGCATGAAGAAGAGGGCGAAGAACCCGATCGCCACGGTCGGCACCCCGGCCAGCACCTCGAGGGTTGGCTTGACGATCTTGCGGACGCGCGGGCTAGCGTACTCGCTGAGGTAGATCGCGGCGCCAATGCCAAGCGGGATCGCCACTGTGAGCCCCCAAAACGAGGTCAGCATCGTGGCGAGGACGATCGGCAGCACGCCGAATTCGGGCGGCGTAAACGTCGGGGCCCAGTGGGTCCCGAAGAGGAAATCGCCGAGCGAGACCTGCCGGAAGAAGTCGATCGAAGGCTCCAGCAGCGAGAAAACAATCGCCGTGGTGGTGACGATCGAGAGCACCGCGCAGAGGGCGAGCAGGCCCTCGACCACCTTCTCCCCGTAGCGGCCCGAGGGGGCCTGAAGGGGCCGGGGGGGGCCGCTGCCCGCCCCGGCCGCCTGGGAGGCGCCTATCGCATCTCTTGCCTCCATCTCAGGCTCCCGAATCTCCTAGGCGCCACCGGCCAGGGAGTGGACTTTTTTGAGCGATTCCTGTTTCTGCGCTTCCGTCATCGGGACGAACGTCGCGACTTCGGTGATCGCGTCGTTGTTCTCGATGTAGAAGTTGAGGAACTCGAGCACCTCGGGCTTCTGGAGCGCTTCACCGCTCGGGTAGACATACAGGCCACGACCGAGAGGGGCGTAGCTGCCGTCCTGAACGGTGGCGACCGTCGGCTCGACGCATTCGCCGCTTTCGGGGTTCTCGATCTGCAGCGGCTTGACCTGTCCCGCGGACTCCTCAACGTAGGAGTAGGGCACGTAGCCGAGCGCCCACTGATCGCCGGCGACGCCGTTGATCACGCCGTTGTCGTCCTCGCCGATGTTGTTGTAGTTGGAACGCGACACACCCTCTTCACCGTTGATTGCCTCGGTGAAGTAGTCGAAGGTGCCGGAGTCGGTGCCGGGGCCGTAGAGGGCCATGTCCTCGTCGCCGACATCCGGTTCGAGTCCTTTGACGTCGCCCCAGCTATCGACCGTCGAGCCCTTGTCCCAAATCTGGCTGACCTGCTCGACCGTCATGCACTCGACCGGGTTATCCGGGTTGACGACCACAGACAGAGCGTCGTTGGCTACCTGCACCTCCTCGAAAGTGATCCCGCTCGACTTGCAGGCTTCGATCTCGTCTTCCTCGATCGGTCGCGATGCATCCGAGATGTCGGTCTCGCCTGCGCAGAACTTCTCGAAGCCACCGCCGGTGCCCGAGGTTCCAACGGTCACCTTGACACCGGGCTCTTCCTCCTGGAAGAGCTCAGCCGCCGCCTCCGACAGCGGCGCCACAGTGCTCGAGCCGTCGATCCGGATCGTGCCCGACAGGTCGCCACCGCCACCGCCGCTGGTTGTGTCGTCGCTGTCTCCGCACGCCGCAACGCCAATCGCGAGGACGGACACGGAGGCGATGACCGTGAGCCACTTAGAGCTAGTCACGCTTTCTCCTTCTCGTTAGGTTCACTCCGTTTGCCGGCCCGGAGGCCGATCCCAGCGGGACACTCTCAGCAGCCCCACGGCAGCTTGTTACCTGCCTGTATCGAGGATGTAAAAAAGATGTAAAAGCCCAGGGGCTTTACTCAGGTGGAGACGTGGAGCTCTTGGTCCTCAAGGGAGGCGCCAGTGCCATCTCCGGGCATATGGGCCTCCGGACCGTGGAGGGTGGTGTCGGTCACGGGCTCGGGATCGAACCGGTAGCCAACGCCGAAGTGCGTGTGGATGTAGCCCCAGCCGGGTGAGCGCCGCTCGAGCTTCTGGCGCAGCTTGCGAATGAAGACGTCGACCGAGCGATCGCCGTGCGCCATCGCGTATCCCCAAACGCGCTGGTAGATCGTCTCCCGCTCCAGTACCTGGCCCCTGGACTCGGCGAGCAACTGCAGCAGCTCGAACTCCCGCCTGGTCAGGTCGAGGCTGCCGCCATTGACGAAGGCCTGGAACCGGTCGGCGCGAATCTCCATCTCCCCCGCCATGAGGGGGCCGACCTCCACGTTCGGATGCGAACGGCGGCGCCGGCGCGACACAGCTTCGATCCGTGCCATCGCCTCTTCGGGGTGGCAGGGCTTGGTGATCCAGTCGTCAACGCCGATGCGCAAAGCACGGACGCGCTGGGCCACCGTCGAGCTGCCGGTGCAGACAATCACGCCGAGGTCCGGGAGCATCCTGCAGACCCGCTCAAGGTAGTCCCAGGCTTCGTCGCCAAGCACCGCTGGATTGAGCAGCAGGGCATGCAGCTTCATCGCCACCAGCTCCTCAGGCGGGATCGCGCTGCTGAGCACACGCTTCTGCCAGCCGGCCGTATCGGTCCGCTTGCCGAGAACGGTCATGAAGCCGCTGTCGTCGTCGATTACCGCGAGTCTGATCGTCTGTTGTGAGTTCAAGTGGAGAGCGCCATGGTTGATAAACGCGCGTCCCATCGCAACTGGAACCGCGTCGATTGTATGCGCACTGGCCAACGGAACGGGGATGAAACCCCTGCGTTCACAGGATTTTCACAGGTCAAAGTACCCAATTTGGGGAAGTGCCTCGCCTTCTCCACTTTGTATCCAAGTCTTCTCTGGATGTTCACTCCGACCAGCCCCGCCGTGACAAGAATGCAGTCCTTACGAGGCTCCCTCTCGTTAGCGCGAACGGCCCCCGTCCCGGGCCGTTCGCTTTTTTTGTGGACTAGAAAGTCGGCGGTCTGAGCCCGGTCGCGATCACCAAAAGGATCGCGATGCCCGCCGCGAAGCGGTAGTAGACGAAGGGCCCGTAGCTCGTCGTCCGCACCAGGCGCAGGAGGAACGCGATCGCCAGGTAGCCGGAGATCGCGGCGGCGATCGTGCCGACTATCATCGGCCCGACGACCCCGTCGGGCAGGCCGTCGCGGATCGCCTCGGCGGCCTTGAAAGCGGTCGCCCCGGCAACGATCGGGATCAGCAGCAGGAACGAGAAGCGAGCGGCGGCGTCGCGATCCAGCCCCAGGTAGCGGGCAGCCGTGATCGTGATGCCCGAGCGCGAGGTGCCGGGGGCGAGCGCGAGGACCTGCGCAAGCCCGATGTACCAGCCATCCTTGAGCGTCGAATCCTCGAGCGCCTTGCGCTGGGGAAGCCGGTCGGCGTAGAGCAGCAGGACGCCGAAGACGATCAGCTGGATCGCGATCATCCACGGCGCGCCGAGGTGCTCGTCGATGAAGCTGGAGCCGAGCCCGCCCGCGATCACCGCCGGGACCGTGCCGACCGCAATCGCCACCGAGAGGCGCTGGTCCGGGGTCTCGACCGCGCGCTCCCTCACCGCTGTCAGGAAGCCCCTCGTGAGGGAGACGACCTCGCGGCGAAAATAGGCAATCGCGGCGAGCAGCGTCCCGGCGTGAAGGGCGACGTCGAAGGTCTTGTTGAACTCCGGGTTGTCGAGCAGGAACGTGTAGTCCTGCAGCCACGGGACGATGATCAGATGTCCGGAAGAGGAGATCGGCAGGAACTCAGTCAGTCCCTGGACGATTCCCAGTAGTAGAGCCTCGAGGATCGACATTGGCGGGGTATCCTATGGAAGCGGCGTGTGACAGCCCTGAGCCGATGTCGAGGCGCCGCCGCGGTGCGCTAGATTGCCGGGCGTGAGGTTCCCGTCCCGCCGCACCAGGGTCAGCGCCGCGATCTGCGCGGCTCTCTCGCTGCTGCTCTTCGCGGCGCCGGCGGCCATCGCTGACAACGGCGCCGGCCTCGCCGGCCCCGTGACCGACAAGACGATCACTTTCTTCTGCTTCGGGGTGATCGCCTTCTTCGCGATCTTGGTGATCGGGCTGTCGCTGGTCCAAGGGCGCCTCGAGAAGCGCAAGGACCAGCGCCGCCACGACCTAGAGCGCTACAGCTAACCGCCGCTCCGCCTCGAGCCGGTCAGCTGCCGCAGACCGGCCAGGGACTGGAGCCTGCGCTGGCATAGAGAAGGGCCGCGCGATAGTCCTGCTCGGCCTCCGGCGCCGCGGCTGGATCGCCACTGCCACCGACCGAGGCCCAGGTTTCGAAGGAGAACTGGTACTTGCCCCGGTAGCTGCCGTCCGCGGAAACGATGGTGGGGTCGCCGCCGGACTCACAGAGGGCAATCGCCTCGAGCGTTGCCGTCGAGACACCGGCCGGCAATGTGGCAAAGACTTCACGGCGCTGGCGGCGCCGCTCGGCGCGAATCCTCTGCACGCTCTTTTGGATCGCGCGGTGGAACCTCCTCACCGGCTGGGCAACCGACCAGACGGCGGCGGGCTTGGCGTCGGCGAGCCCAAGTCGGGGCGTCGCGTCGCCGTCGCTATCGGTCGCCGCAAGGGCCGCGGCGGGGAACGCGATGGCGATCGCAAGGACAGGGACGATGTATGTGCGTTTTGTGAGCAAGCGCGGAACCGTGGCGAGATTCCGCATTTCGCAGGGTGATCACGATCACACTTACCGCTTACCACGCGCCAATCGCCACAAGCTCAGGCGTTAAGCGCTCCGTCCCGAGGAAGCGATGAATCGGGTCTTGCGGAAAAAGCCTGCAATCGGGCGTGGTCCACGCCATCATGATCAGATCGAAGAGCATCCGACATCGCGCTTGCTGCTCGCCTGTCCGGACCGGCCGGGCCTGATCGCCGCGGTCAGTGGCTTCCTCGCCGAGGCCGGTCTCAACATCGTCGACGCCGACCAGCACTCGAGCCACGAGGGGCGTTTCTTCATGCGGATGGCGTTCGAGCCGGCCCCGGCGGAGGAGCGCGCGGCGCTCTATGAGCGCTTCGCCGAGGAGATAGCGAGCCCGTTTGAGATGGAGCACCGCTTCGCCGAGTCAAGCGAGCGCAAGCGGGTGGCGATCATGGTCTCGGGGGAAGACCACTGCCTTTCAGACCTGCTCTGGCGCTGGCGCAGCGGCGAGCTCGAAGCCGAGCTCGTCTGCGTCGTCTCCAACCACCCCGACCACGCCGATCAGGTCACCTCACTCGGCCTCCCCTTCCACCACCTCCCGATCGACGCCGAGGAACGGCACGCGGCAGAGCAACAGGCCCTGGAGCTGTTCGATGACATCGACCTGCTCGTCCTCGCCCGTTACATGCAGGTCCTCAGCGGTGAGTTCCTGCAAGGGCTCGGGGCGCCGGCGATCAACATCCACCACAGCTTCCTGCCCGCCTTCGTCGGCGCCGACCCCTACGCCCGCGCACACGAGCGCGGCGTCAAGCTGATCGGCGCGACCGCCCACTACGTCACCGAGGAGCTGGATGCCGGCCCGATCATCGACCAGGACGTGACCCGAGTCAGCCACCGCGACGAGATCGAGGACCTGATGCGAATCGGTCGTGACATCGAGCGCCTCGTCCTCGCCCGCGCCGTCAAGGCACACCTCGACGACCGGGTACTGCTCGACGGGGCGCGGACGATCGTCTTCTGAGCGTCGTGCCGGCACGGAACTGGCTAGGTAGCCAGTCGATGTCGTATCGTCCAGCCAATGGAGCAGGCGACGATCCCGCACCCGAGCGAAAGACCCGCTTCCTCCGCTGTCCCACCTGGTCCGAGGACGCCGGCGGTGGTCCAGGCGCTGCGCTACGCACACGATCCGCTCGGCTTCCTGATCCGCCTTCAGCGGCGCCACGGCGACGTCTTCACGGTCTCCTTCCCCTACTTTGGGCGAGCCGTCTACGTGGCCAGCCCAGCGCTGGTCAAATCGCTCTTCACCGGGTCCCCCGACCGCTTCCACGCGGGCGAGGCAAACGCCACGGTGCTGGAGCCGGCGCTCGGGCCGAACTCGGTACTGACCCTCGACGAGGCGCCGCACATGCGCCAGCGCAAACTTCTGCTCCCTCCCTTCCACGGCGAGCAGATTCGCCACTACGGCGAGCTGATCCGCGAGATCACACTGCGGGAGATGGAGAGCTGGCCGGTGGGCGAGCCGTTCGCGCTGCGCCCCCACACACAGCGAATCACCCTGGCGGTGATTATGCGCGCCGTCTTCGGCGTCCACGACGAGGAGCGGCTGGCTCGCTTTGAGGGGCTGATCGAGGAGTTCAGTGCTCGCGTCAACCTCGTCATCGCCTTCCCACCGCTGCGCCGCAACTTCGGTCGCTGGAGCCCGTGGGCGCGGTTCCTCCGGGCCCGCGAGGCGCTCGACGAGTTCATCTACGAGGAGATCGCAATCCGGCGGGCGGAGGTCAAGGCCGGCGCGGAGGGACACGACGACGTGCTCTCATTGCTGCTCAATGCCCGCCACGACGACGGCAGCCCGATGAGCGACGAGGAGCTGCGCGACGAGCTGGTAACGGTGCTGGGCGCCGGGCACGAGACGACCGCAACCGGGCTGGCCTGGGCGATCGAGCGGCTGACGCGCACCCCGCGGGTGCTGGAGCGCCTGCGAGATTCGATCGGGGCGGGCGAGGACGACTACCTGGAAGCGACGGTCAAGGAGACGCTGCGTGCTCGCCCGGTGATCGTCGACGTTGCCCGCAAGCTGACGGAGCCCGCGCAAATCGGAGGCTACGACCTGCCGGCGGGGACCTTTGTAATGGGGGCGATCGCCGCCCTGCACTACCGCGAGGACCTCTTCCCGGAGCCGGAGGAGTTCCGCCCCGAGCGCTTCCTCGACGGCAAGACGGACACCTACTCCTGGATCCCCTTCGGCGGCGGCGTTCGCCGCTGCATCGGCGCCGCCTTCGCCGAATACGAGATGCGAGTCGTGCTGCGGGCGATCCTCGAGCGGGCCGACCTCAGCGCCCCCAACCCGAAGCCGGAGCGGGTCAAGGTCCGCAACATCACGCTCGCGCCCGGCAACGGCGCCCGGGTCAGGCTCGACCGCCCCCTCCGCGCTTAGGGACTCGCCAAAACACCGACCAGCCGCTACTCTCTCGCAAGCGGTGCGGAAAGTCATTCTCAGATCCAAGCAAATTCGCGGCGGCCTCGGCATCGCATCTGTCGTTGCGGCAATGGCGATCGGAACCGCTCCGGCAACGGCGGACTTCACCGTCAACACGACCGCCGACCACGCCAACAACCCCGCCCTCTGCGCACCGCCAAGCGACTGCACCCTGCGCGAGGCGATCACTGCCGCCAACGCCCTGGCAGGCACCGACACGATCACCGTTCCGGCGGGCACCTACAACCTGTTGGACATTGGGTGGGTCCAGATCGAGAGCTCGATGACGATCCAGGGCGCCGGGATGGGGTCAACGATCATCGACGGCAAAGGCGGGAACACCATCACCCACCTGCTCTACATGCCCAGCACCGGGACTCCGGTCACCGCCGAGGCTCGCGACCTGACCCTGCAAGGCGTGACGAAAGCCGATGGTGGTGTGGTCCTCAACGCCGGCAGCGGCGCCAGCTCGCTCACGATGACTCGGGTTGCGGTCCTCAACAACATCGGATCCGGCGGCAACCATGCCATCGTGCAGGCATTTGCCAGCGCCGGCAGCAAACTCTCCTTGATCGAAAGCACGGTTGCCGGCAACAGCAGCACCGCCGGCGGTAGTGGCGCGACGGTTCAGGTCGGCACCGAAACCGACCTCATCGTCGAACGGAGCGCGATCGTCAACAACGCCATCGAAGGTGGTGCGCCGGCCGCAATTGGAATCGAAGGCTCGCCAACCACGGCCGAGATCAGAAACAGCACGATCAGCGGCAACAGCTCACTGGGTCCCATAATCCTCGACAACACGGGCAAAGCGAACTTCTCCTACAACACGATCGTCGCCAACATTCCAGGCCCGAACGAATCCGTCCTGAGGCGCGGCCCGCTCAGCGGTTGGACGCTCAAAGGCAACGTGATCTCGGGCAACACGCTCTTCGGCACGGGGACGAACTGCAAAACCGGCGGCGGCGCAGCCCTGACCAGCCAGGGATTCAACTTCGAGGCAGGCAGCAGCTGCGACTTCACTAATCCGAACGATCACCCGAACACGACAGTGGCGGTCGGGCCACTGTCGAACAACGGCGGGCCGACGCCGACCCACGCCCTTGCCGCCGGCAGCCCGGCGATTGACGCGGGTGGCCTCGGTGGTTGCTCGCTGATCGGCGGGACCCCGCTGTCGACGGACCAGCGCGGTGCAACGCGCCCCTCGGGACCGGCCTGCGACAGCGGCGCGTACGAGTTCAACCCGGCCTTCGACGCTGGTTTGCCGAAAACGACGACCCCCCCAGACGTCACCCCGCCCAATCTGAGCGGGGCCTCGATGAAACCGAGCAAGTTCGCGGTCAACCGCAAAGGCCCTCCGGAGACGGCGACCGCTTCGAAAAAAGGCAAAGGCAAAGCGAAAGGCAAAGGCAAAAAACCGCCGAAGGGCACGACGCTGAGCTACACCCTCTCCGAGGACGCCCGAGTGCTGGTCACGATCCAGCGCCTTCCCGCCGCTGCGAAAAAAGGTGGCAAAAAAGGCGCCAAGGCCAGCAAGGTCAAAGGGAAGAGCAAAGGAAAAGGCAAAGCGAAAGGCCAGGCCCCGAAAACGGTCGGCAGCTTCGCCATCGCTTCAGTCAAAGGCGCCAACTCCCACCGCTTCTCCGGCCGGATCGGGAAAAAAGGACTGACCCCCGGTAAGTACCGCGCCCTCTTGGTCGCGACCGATGCCGCCGGGAACCGCTCGACCAAGGCTCAGGTCGGGTTCAAGATAGTTCGCCCCTGAACGCGGTCAGCGCGAATCGCCAGCCGCGCTGATTTCCTGCTCGGCCTCTTCCCACTGTTCGTAGAGCTCCGCGACCGCCCGCTTGGCGGCCTCGTGCCGCTTGCTTGCCCGCTCCGTCCTATCCGGGCTCGACCAAGCACTCGGATCGGCCAGTTCCTCCTCGAGATCGCGTAGCTCAGCCTCGGCTTTCTCGATCCGCTCGGCAAGGCGCCCGGCCTTGCGGGTCGCCTTCTTCGGCGAGGGCCCAGAGTGCTGTCCGCGCCGCGATCGCGACGGCTTGGCTGCTGCCACGGCAGTCGCGGCGGCGGCCTCGCTCTCCTCGCGCCGCCGCTGGTACTCGGCCCACCCGGTCGGGTGGCTGTGCAGCTGTCCTCCTTCGCAGACCAGCGTGCGGCTGCCGACGGCCTCCAGAAGCGCCCGATCGTGGGAGATCAGCACCACCGCGCCCTCGAAGGCGGTGAGCGCGTCCTCGAGTGCCTCGCGACTCTCCACGTCGAGGTGGTTGGTCGGCTCGTCGAGGATCAGGACGTTGGCGCCGGAGGCAACCAGGATCGCCAGCGAGAGCCGGCGCTGCTCGCCGCCGGAGATGTCGTTCAGTGACTTCTCGGCATCGGCGCCGGAGAAGAGGAATCCGCCCAGCAGCGCCCGTGCCTTCGGGCCACTCAGGCCCGTCTCCCGCTGCGCCGCATCGAGCACGGTGCCCTCCCCGGCAGCGGTGTCGGCATGCTGGGAGAGGTACCCAACCTTGACGTTGTGCCCGGTGCGAACGATGCCCGCAGCGGACTCGCGGCGACCGGCCAGGGTTTCGATCAGAGTCGTCTTGCCGGTCCCGTTGGCGCCGACCAGGACGACGTGTTCGTCGCGTTCGACCTCGAGGCTCGCCCCCGAGAGCAGGGTGCGGCCTGGGACCTCGATCGTCGCGTCGACCATCTTCAGCACGACCCGCCCCGGGCGCTCGGGCGCAGCGAAGGAGAAGCGCAGGTTGCGGGTGTCGCGGCGTTCGGCCTGCGGGCCGTCGCGCTTTTTCTTCTCGATCTGCTTGACCCGCGACTGCGCCTGTTTGGCCTTCGTCGCCTTGTAGCGGAAGCGCTCGACGAAGCGCTCCATCCGCTCGATCTCCGCCTGCTGGCGCTCGATCGCCTTGCCGAGCGCGATCTGGCGCGCTGCCTGCTCCTGGCGCCAGGCGTGCCAGGGGCCGGCGAAGAAGCGGGCGCGCTTCGCCTCGAGCTCGAGGACCGAGGTGCCGACTGCCTCCAGGAACCAGCGATCGTGGGCGACTAGGACGACGGCGGCGTCGAGGTCGCAGAGATAGCCCTCCAGCCACTCCAGCGAGGGAATGTCGAGATGGTTGGTCGGCTCGTCGAGCAGCAGCAGGTCGGGGCGGGCGGCCAGGGAGCGGGCCAGGGAGGCGCGGGTCAGCTCCCCGCCGGAGAAGGTCGAGAGCGGGCGCTCAGCCTCTGCGTGCTCGAAGCCGAGCCCGCTGAGCACGGCAAGGACATCGTCGCGCCAGCGGTATCCCCCGCCGTGCTCAAAGCGCTGCTGCACCGCCGAGTAGGCACGCAGCATCTCCTCGTCGGGGCTGCCCGCCCCCATCGCCGCCTCCAGCCGGGTCAGCTCCGCCTCGGCCTCCAGCATGTCCGTGCGGCCGGCGAAGACGTACTCGCCGAGGGAGAGCTCCGGCTCCCGCGGGGGCCGCTGGTCGTGCAGGGCCACCCGCGCGCCTTTCTGCAGGACGAGGCTGCCCGAGTCGGGCGAGAGCTCTCCGGCGAGGATCCGCAGCAGCGTCGACTTGCCGGCGCCGTTGCGCCCAGAGAGCGTCATCCGCTCCCCCGGCTCGAGCTTGAAGGAAACGTCGGCGAACAGCAGCTTGCCGCCGACGTGGACGTCCAGGGTTGTCGCGGTCGCGATAGCCATCGGTGACCCAACTTAGTCGACATGCGAACCGGCGTAACCTGCAGCGATGGCTGGGCCGCTGCGGCACATCGGTGAGTTGGCGAAGGCTCGCGCGACGAAGCGCTCCAGCGAACGCGACGACGGCCAGGCGTTGGTTGAGCTCGAGCGGAGGCCGCTGGAGCTGCCGGCGGGCCTGGAAGTCGAATGGCTGGGGGTGTCCGGCTACCGGATCACCTACGAGGGACAGACGCTGTTCATCGACCCCTACCTGTCGCGCGTCCCGTTCCGCGACCTCGCGCTGCGCCGGCCCACGCTGCCCGACCCGGCGGCACTCGACCGGTTCGTCAAAGCGCCCGGCGAGGTGGCAGGCGTGCTGGTCGGCCACACCCACTTCGACCACGCGGTCGATGCGCCGGCGATTGCCCGCCGCTTCGGCTGCAAGGCGTACGGGTCCAGCTCGCTGGTCAACCTGATGGCGCTGCACGGCCTGGCCGAGCGCGCGGTCGAGGTCGAGCCCTACCGGACCTACGAACTCGGGCCTTTCGAGGTCAGCTTCACACCCAGCGTCCATTCGAAGCTGCTGCTCGGCCTCGCCGTCCCCTACGACGGCGAACTCACCTGCGAGCACCTCGACTCGCTCTCTCCGGTCGCCTACCGCTGCGGGCAGGTTTGGGGCATCTCAATCGAGGTCGCGGGGCTGCGCTTCTACCACCAGGGCAGCGCCAACCTCGTCGACGACGCGATCCGCGAGCGAGGCGTCGACGTGTTCCTGGCCGGCGTCGCCGGGCGCGGCTTCACCCGCGACTACTGGAAGCGCATCCTCCCCCGCCTCGACCCAAGGGTCGTCGTCCCGACCCACTACGACAACTTCTTCCGCCCGCTCGGCCGGCCGATGGAGTTCGTCTCCAACGTGCAGCTCTCCGAGCTTCCGAACGAGATCGGCGCGGTCAGCGCCGACGTCGAGCTCGCCGCCCTCCCCCGCTCCGACGCCTTTAGCCGGCCGATTCCACCGCGTCGAACATAACGAGGCTCGAAGCAAAGAGGCCGCGGTCGACGTTGCGGAATCCAGTGGCCCATCGGATCCGTCAAACGTGCTCAACCGAGAGCCCCATGGCTCACCGTTCCGGCATCTACCCCGCTGCTGGGGGTAAATGCCGGAAGCGCTTCGCCGTTCTCTTTGAGACTCCTTTGGGTGTGGGGCCCCCGTGGAATCAAGCGTCTAAGCAAGGTGCTTGGCGGCGATCTGCTCGATCGTGCCCATCGTCCTGACGGTCGTCGTGCCGAGGGTGACGTCGAGCGCCTTCAGATCCAGCTCGGATTCCGAGATCCCGCCGGCGGGGAGCCAGTAGAGCTCGCGACCGTCGATCGCGAGGCGGTCAGCCTCACTCGACAGGGCGAGCGCCGTCTTGCGAGCCGAAGCGGATGGCTTCTTGATGAGCAGCGCCACCTGCAGCTTGCCGCTTGAGCTCTCGACCAGCTTGGGATTGAAGGGTTGACGCGCGGCGATCGCCCCCACCTCGGCGCCACTGCGCAGGAACACCGGCACCTCATAACCGAGCCCTTCCTCCAAGCCGGCTTCGATCCGTTTCGCCAGCGCCTCCTCGCCACCCCTGCCACCCGCGCTGAAGACGACGTTGCCGCTGGCGCGAAAGGTCGCCACCCCGTCGAACCCGAGCCCCTCGAAAAGCGAGCGAAGCTCGTCGTTCTTGATCCGCCGGTTGCCGAGGTTCATCCCGCGCAGAAAGGCGACGTAACGAGACATTGCGGCTCAGCTTACGAAGGCCCGACTCCCGGCGTGACTGCGACGATGGCGATATGAGCGCCGACTACCGCGAGCTTCCCCCCGACCTTCCCGTCCCCCTCGACGACGGCGCCGCCGACCACCTGGCCCACATGATGCTGCCGAACCTGCGCCTCGCCTCGACTCGCGGCGGGACGGAGAGCCTGGCCGAGCTGGCGGGCGAGGTGCTCGTCGCCTACGTCTACCCCCGGACCGGGACGCCGGGCGAGCCCTCGCCGCAGGGCTGGGACAGCATCCCCGGCGCCCGCGGCTGCACGCCGCAGAGCTGCGCCTACCGCGACAGCCTCACCGAGTTCACCGGGCTCGGCGCCTCGGTGGTCGGGATCAGCGCCCAGAGCCCGGCCGAGCAGAGCGAGTTCGCTGAGCGTGAGCACATCCCCTTCTCGCTGTTGAGCGATGCCAATCTAAGCCTGGCCGCAAGCCTCCGGCTACCGACGTTCGAAGTCGAGGGCATGACTCTCTATAAGAGGCTCACATTCGTCGCCGAGGGCGGCCACATCGCCAAAGCCTTCTACCCCGTCTTCCCGCCGGACCGCAACGCCGACGAGGTAATTGCCTGGCTGCGCCTACGCACCTAACGCCCAAGGGATCCTGGCTGAACCGTGATGCGTCGGCTTGGTTGTTTTCACAAGCCGTTCACACCGCCTTGACGGCCGCGTAACCGCACCGTCACCTCACGGGGCGATGCTCTCTCGACACGATGGCGTTGGAGATCCTTCCCGAAGAGCACACCGCTCTCGTTGACGGCCGGCCCCTCAGCCTGACCGCACGCGAGCTGCGACTTCTGGCCGCCCTGGCGGCCCGTCCCCAGCGAATCGTGACGCGCGAAGAGCTCTACGGCGAGGTATGGGGGCGGCAGTGGCGACGAAGCGATCGCTCGGTGGACGTCTACATCAGCCGTCTGCGCACGAAGCTGGCCGAGGCCATGCCGGGCCGTGAGCTGATCCACACCCACAGCGGGCTCGGCTATCGCTTCTCGCCGGAAGATTGAGGCTCGGCAAAGCCCCTTGGCGTATTGCCGAAAGTGGAGGCGGTGGGAATCGAACCCACGTCCTCGGTCGTAGTGCGAAGGCTTCTACAGGTTTAGCCGGCGCTTGATTCTCGTCTCCCGGGGTCCGCGCCGGCGGGCACTACGGGAGATAAAGCCCTCTGAAGTGTCCCCTGGCGGACGGGGCGATCCGCCACGGTAAGCCCGCAATTGAAGCCGGTACCCCTCCCCGCGGGCGCAGGAGGGCCGACTCTCACTCACTTAGCTATGAACTAAGCAGCGAGGGCGAACTCATGGTCCGCACGTATTGGTTGGTGCCGGTGTTTAACGAGGCCTCCGGCCACCTCGACCTGCGACCATTCGCACGGATCGGCCAAGTCGAAGCCTGTCGCCCCCGTGCTATGTCGTCATCGATTGTACGTTTTCCGGATGGCGACGGTGCAAAGCGGGTACCAGCCTCCAAGATGAGCGAGCGCCAATTCGACGCGATCGTGATCGGTTCCGGTCCCGCCGGCCAGGTTTGCTCCGGGCGCCTTGTCGATGGCGGCCTCAGTGTCGCGATCGTCGAGCAGCACCTGGTCGGTGGCGAGTGCGCCTACTACGCATGCATGCCGTCGAAGGCCCTTCTGCGCCCTGGAGAGCTGCTCGCCGAGGCGAAGCGGGTGCCCGGTGTGGCGGAGGCCGTGAGCAGCAATCTCGACCCCCAGGCCGTCCTCGAACGTCGCGACGAGGTTGTCCACGGGCTCGACGACTCACCCCAACTCCCCTGGCTCGAGGAGAAGGGCATCGAGCTGTTTCGCGGCGAGGGCCGACTCGATGGCGAGCGAAGCGTAATCGTCGGGAACACCACCCTGCACGCCGCACAGGCCGTGATCGTGGCGACCGGCAGCGGTGCCGCGATGCCGCCGATCGAGGGCCTCGACTCAATCCGGACCTGGAACAA
>JBBDYO010000062.1:0-17236 GCA_040901495.1 Solirubrobacterales bacterium | reverse complement strand
CGATCCACATGCGGATGCGAAAGCTGCGCGGCCCGCACATGAAGAAGTCGATGCCGTTTGAGAACTTC
Organism: Solirubrobacterales bacterium; assembly: GCA_040901495.1. GTDB lineage: Bacteria > Actinomycetota > Thermoleophilia > Solirubrobacterales > 70-9 > VRUE01. The sequence goes on along the minus strand of JBBDYO010000062.1, from coordinate 17,168 downwards.
CGGACCAAGACCCAGCCCGTGAACGTCAGCGACCTCGAGGCGCGCTTCGACGCCGGCGCCGAGGTGACGCCGGAGTCTCTGCGGGAGAAGGGCCTGGCAACGCGCTCTCACCCAGTCAAGATCCTCGCCAGCGGGGACATCTCGAAGAAGCTCACCGTGCACGCGCATGCCTTCAGCGCCGCCGCCAAGGAGAAGATCGAGGCGGCCGGCGGTTCCTGCCAGACTCTGGAGCCGTAATGCTCAGGACCATCGCGAACGCCTTCAGCGTCGTTGAGATCCGTAAGAAGCTCGCGTTCACGGCTGCGATGCTGTTGCTCTACCGGTTCGGCGCCTTTATCCCGGCCCCCGGGGTCGATGTCGATGCGGTAAAGGAATTCTCAGGGGAATTCGCCGGCGGCGGCGTCCTCAGCTTCCTCAGCCTCTTCTCAGGTGGCGCGTTGGAACGGTTCTCGCTCTTCGCGCTGGGGATCATGCCCTACATCACCTCTTCGATCATCCTGCAGCTGCTAACCGTGGTCGTCCCGTCGCTGGAGAAGCTCTCGAAAGAGGGCGAAGTCGGCCAGCAGAAGATCACCCAGTACACGCGCTACCTCACCGTCGGGCTTGCCTTCGGGCAGGCTTGGGGCTTCGCCTTCCTGTTCCGGTCCTTTGGCCTCGAAGGCCTCACCGGGCCCAAAATCCTGCTGATCGTGATCAGCCTGACGGCCGGCTGCACGCTGCTGATGTGGATGGGCGAGTTGATTACCCAGCGGGGTATCGGCAACGGCATCTCCCTGATGATCTTTGCCTCGATCGTCTCTGGCCTGCCAGCTGGGATCGAGGCTTGGTGGACCAATCCCGAACCGGTCTTCAAAGTGATGATGCCCTTCGTGGCGCTGTCCGTGATCGTGGCGATCGTCTTCGTCCAAGAGGGACAGCGCAGGATCCCGATCCAGTACGCAAAACGCGTCGTCGGGCGCAAAATGACCTCGGGGGGATCCACATATCTGCCGCTGCGGGTCAACATGGCGGGCGTGATCCCGGTGATCTTCGCCGCGTCGATCATGGTCTTCCCCCCGACCATCGGCCAGCTGCTCAACACCCCGGCCGCGCTGGACTTCGCCGCCTTCTTCGGCCCCAACACCTGGGCCTATGTGGCCGGCGAGGTGTTCTTCATCATCGTCTTCACCTACTTCTATACAGCCGTCACGTTCAACCCTGTCGACCAGGCCGACAACCTGAAGCAAAACGGCGGCTTCATCCCCGGGGTAAGGCCAGGGCGGCCGACGGCCGAGTACCTGGATCGGATCCTCTCCCGGCTGACCTTCCCGGGCGCTCTTTACCTCGGGGCGGTGGCTGCGTTGCCGACGATCCTGATCAGCCAGACCTCGGCCAACTTCTTCTTCGGCGGTACCTCCATCTTGATCGTGGTCGGCGTTGCGCTGGACACGGTCAAGCAGCTCGAGGCGCAGCTGATGATGCGCAACTACGAGGGCTTCCTCAAATAGTCCTCAGCCGATGCCAGGGTTGAACCTAGTTTTGCTGGGCCCGCCGGGCTCGGGCAAGGGCACGCAAGGCGAGCGGCTGCAGGAAGACCTGCAGCTTCCGTACTACGCGACCGGCGACATCCTGCGAGCGGCGGTGCGCGACGAAACCGAGCTCGGCCGCCTCGCCAAGGAATTCATGGACCGGGGAGACCTGGTGCCCGACGATGTGATCGTCGGGGCGATCGGCGAGCGGCTCTCCTCACCGGAGGCCGCTGACGGGTTCATCCTCGACGGGTTCCCCCGCACGGTCCCCCAGGCGGAAGCCCTGGCCGAGAAGGTATCCGAGCTCGGCAAGGAGCTGACGGCTGTCCTGCTGGTCGACGCCGGCGACGAGGAGGTGCAGAGGCGGCTGGGCGGCCGGCGCACCTGCGCGGAGGGGGGACACGTCTTCCACGTTGATTTCAACCCGCCGGAGAAGGAGGGCGTCTGCGACGTGGACGGCAGCGAGCTGATCGTTCGAGACGACGACAAGCCGGACGTGATCCGTCACCGGCTCGACCAGTACCACGAGAAAACCGAGCCGCTGATCGATTTCTACGACCACCAGAGCCTGCTGCGCCGGATCGACGGCTCGCTCGCACCGGACGAGGTGGGGGACGAGATCCAGCGCACCCTTGCCACCTTGAAACTGGAAGGCGACGAGGCTATCTAGGTAGCTGGCGAGGCCTCTGCGTGTATCGGATGATCATCCACAAGACCCCTGATCAGATCGAGAAGATGGCAGCCGCGGGTCAGATCCTGACTCGCTGCCTGCGGATTCTTTCTTCCAAGGCCCGTCCCGGCGTCACAACCGCGGAGCTCGATGCCGCCGCCGAGAAGTTCATCCGCTCGCAGGGCGCCGAGCCGGCCTTCAAGGGGTATCGGGGGTTTCCAGGATCGATCTGCGCGTCGCCCAACTCGATGGTCGTCCACGGCATCCCCGGCCCCTACGAGTTGAAGCGCGGGGACGTTCTCTCGGTCGACGTCGGCGTCATCAACGACGGGTGGGTCGCGGATGCGGCGATCACCCTCCCGATCGGCCAGATCGAGCCTGACGCGCAAAAGCTCCTCGACGTGACCAAGGCATCGCTGTTTGCCGGCGCCGCGCAGATGAAGCCGGGCAATCACCTCGGTGACGTCTCCTCGGCGATCCAGCAGACAGTCGAGAGTGAGGGCCTGGGGGTCATCCGAACCCTGGTCGGGCACGGGATCGGCCGCGAGATGCACGAGAGCCCACAGGTGCCGAACTTCGGAGAGGCGGGCAGGGGACCCCTGCTCGAGGAGGGGACGGTCCTCGCGATCGAGCCGATGGTCAACGCCGGTGACCCGTTGGTTCAGAGCGGCAACGACGGCTGGGCCGTCTACTCCCAGGACGGGTCGCTGGCGGCCCACTTCGAGTTCACGGTCGCCGTCACCCCCGACGGCCCGCGCATCCTCACCCCCTGGCACGAAGACGAGTAGCGGCCGTGGGGCAGGAGCGGTGGACGGAGGTCGATGAGTATGTGAGCGGACTGCTTGCGCAGCACGATGAGGTGCTGGAGGCGGCGCTGGCGGAGAGCGAGAGAGCCGGCCTGCCGGCGATCCAGGTCTCACCGCCGCAGGGCAAGCTGTTGCAGCTGCTGGCGCAGACGCTGGGTGCGAGGACGGTCTTGGAGTTCGGGACCCTGGGCGGCTACAGCACGATCTGGCTGGGGAGGGGGCTTCCCGAGGACGGGCGCTTGATCACGCTGGAGGCCGATCCCGCCTACGCCGAGGTGGCGCGGTCCAATATCGAGCGTGCCGGCCTCTCCGGCATCGTCGACCTGCGTGTCGGGTCTGCGCTCGACGTGTTGCCGGCGCTGGCGGAAGAGGGAGCGGGGCCATTTGACCTCACCTTCATCGATGCCGACAAGGCCAGCACCCCGGCCTATTTCTCCTGGGCGCTCGAGCATTCCCGCCCCGGCAGCCTGATCGTCGCCGACAACGTGATCCGCGATGGGGCGCTTGTCGACCTCGATGACTCCGATCCCGCGATCGAGGCACAGCGCCGTTTCCACGAGATGCTGGCCGCCGAGCCACGGGTCAGCGCGACGACGATCCAGACGGTCGGCAGCAAGGGCTACGACGGCTTCACCCTCACCCTAGTCGTAGCGTAAGCCGTCTACGATCTGGAGGCGTGATGCGAGCTGACTACGACAGCGAGGGTGACACGATCCAGATCGAACTGGAGCAAGTTCGAAAGCTCGGGCATGGTGAGGACGTCGACGGAGGCGCCGCGATCGTCGGCGTTCACGAAGGGCGGCCGGTTTGCATTGACATTCTCAGTGCACGGCGGTGCGGGGTGGAGGCCCCTCTGAGGGCGGCCGCTGAGCGCTATGACCTCGACGCGGAGGTCTTGATCGCGGCCGCACAAGCGGCCCTGGCCGTGCCTGATCGGACTGTGACGCTCGATGTCGGGATCCGTGCCGTCGCCTGACGCCTGCCAGGACTCGTCCCCTGCTATCTTTTCCGACTCGGCCCGATGGGCCGTTTACGCCTGCTGCCCAACTCCTGGGGCACGCGGGAGACCTGTAGTCAGAGACGAGACCGGAGCGATGAAGGTACGAGCTTCCGTAAAGCCGATGTGCGAAAAGTGCAAGATCATCCGCCGCAACGGCGCGGTTCTCGTGATCTGTCAAAACCCTCGTCATAAGCAGCGGCAGGGGTAGCGCGTGGCACGTATCGCGGGAATCAACATTCCGGTCAACAAACGGATCGAAATCGGCCTCACCTACATCTTCGGCATTGGGCGCTCGACCGCTCAGGACATCCTCGCCGAGACCAAGATCGACCCGAACACCGCCGTCAAGAACCTGACCGAGGACGAGGTCGTCCATCTGCGCGAAGCGGTCGAGCGGCGCGAGGTCGAGGGTGACCTGCGGCGTGAACAATCCCAGAACGTCAAACGCCTGATGGAGATCGGCGCCTACCGTGGCCTGCGGCATCGCCGTGGGCTGCCGGTCCGAGGCCAGAGGACGAAGACCAACGCACGCGGTCGCAAGGGCCCGCGCCGAATGAGCGTCGCCGGCAAGCGCAAGACCCCTTAGGAGATCACCCATGGCCGCAGCCAAAAAACCCGCAAAGGGGCGCACTCGTCGCCGCGTCAAAAAGAACATCGCCTATGGGCAAGCGCACATCAAGACTTCGTTCAACAACACGATCGTCACGCTGACCGATCCTCAGGGCAACGTGATTGCCTGGGAGTCTGCCGGCTCGGCCGGGTTCAAAGGCTCCCGCAAGTCGACTCCGTTCGCCGCCCAGGTAACGGCTGACGCGGCGGCCAAGAAGGGCATGGAGCACGGACTGCAAAAGGTGGAGGTCTTCGCCAAGGGCGCGGGCTCGGGGCGTGAGACCGCGATTCGCTCGCTGCAGGCGGCGGGCCTCGACGTGACGACTGTCAAGGACGTCTCCCCGCAGGCGCACAACGGCTGCCGGCCGAAGAAGCGGAGGCGCGTCTAGTGGCTCGCGATACCTCTCCGCAGTGCAAGCAGTGCCGCCGCGAGGGCCAGAAACTCTTCCTCAAGGGCGAGCGCTGCTTTACGGACAAGTGCGGGGTGGAGCGCCGCTCCTACCCGCCCGGCGAGCACGGCCGTGGCCGGCTGCGGCAGTCCGAGTACCGCCTCCAGCTGCGCGAGAAGCAGAAGACGCGCCGCTACTACCAGGTGCTGGAGAAACAGTTCCGGGCCTACTACGACAAGGCCTCTCGCCAGGACGGCGTTACCGGTGAGAACCTGCTGCGGCTGCTCGAGTCCCGCCTCGACAACGTCCTGGTGCGACTTGGTTTTGCCGCGTCCCGGCGCCAGGCGCGTCAGCTGGTTCGCCACGGCCACTGGATGGTCAACGGGCGTCGCGTCGACGTCCCCTCCTACCAGGTCCGTCCCGAGGACATCATCTCGATCAAACCCGACTCCGCCGCCACCGAAACGATTCGCCGGGCAACCGAGCTTGTTTCGGCCGTGCCGGCCTGGCTCCAGGCCGACCACGACTCCCTTACCGCCAAGGTCCTGCGCTATCCAGAGCGCGCGGAGATCTCGGCACCGGTCCAGGAGCAGCTGATTGTCGAGCTGTACTCCAAGTAGTCGGATCGAATCCTGTACACGCATATCCCAAGGAACCCATGACCACTGATTTCCAGGTCCCTCGCATAGCCTCAGAGAAAGCCGACGATCGACGCGGCGTGTTCACCATCGAGCCCCTAGACAAGGGCTTCGGCTACACGTTCGGCAACGGCCTCCGCCGCGTTTTGCTCTCCTCGCTAGGCGGCGCCGCCGTCACGAGCGTGCGCATCGAGGGCGTCTCGCACGAGTTCTCGAGCGTGCCCGGCGTCAAAGAGGACGTCACCGACATCATCCTCAACTTGAAGGACCTCGTCGTCCGCATGCACACCGATGCCGACGAGGTCGAGGCGCCGCTGGTGGCAACCGGCCCCGGTGAGATTAAGGCCAAGGACATCGACCTGCCCTCCGGCGTCGAGATCCTCAACCCCGACGCGCCGATCGCCACCCTCGAGAAAAAAACCAAGCTCGAGGTCTACCTGACGATCGGCCGCGGTCGTGGCTACTCGCCGGCGGAAGAGAACAAAACGGACGAGCAGCCGATCGGCGTCATCCCGATCGATTCGATCTTCTCGCCGATCCGCCGCTGCTCCTACGCGGTCTCGACCGCCCGGGTCGGCCAGCGCACGGACTTCGACAAATTGAGCCTTGAGCTGGAGACAGACGGTTCGCTGGAGCCCGCCGCCGCGCTGCGTGAGGCATCGGAGATCCTGATCAAGACCCTGGCGATCTTCACCGACGCCGAGCGGGTCGAGGAACTGACGGCTCGCGAGCCGGTAGCGGCCGCGCTTCCAGCCGATGGCCTGACCGCCGCGACCTCCGATGGTGCGAGCAACACCGGCCTCGACGAGATCCTGATCGAGGAGCTCGAGCTGGGAGTCCGCTCCTACAACTGCCTGAAGCGGGCCGGCGTCCAGACGGTCGGCGATCTGGTGCGGAAGACGCGATCGGAGCTGAACGCGATCCCCAACTTTGGCCAGAAGTCGATCGAGGAAGTAATCGAGACTCTGCACTCCCGCGGCCTGGACCTCCAGCAGGACTAGGAAGCGGGAAGGGGCGGAGAAAGCAGATGCGCCACCGCAAGAAGCGCAACAAGCTGAGCCGCACGTCTGCCCATCGTGAGTCTCTGCTCTCGAACCTCTCCAAGCAGCTGATCGAGCACGAGCGGATCGAAACCAGCCAGGCCAAGGCCAAGGCGGTCAAGCCCGAGGTGGAGCAGCTGATCACGCTCGCCAAACGGGGCGACCTTCACGCCCGTCGCCAGGCTCTCGCGGCGCTGCACAACGACAAGTTCATCGTGCACAAGCTGTTCGAGGAGGTGGCCCCGCGCTACGGCGAGCGCCCCGGCGGGTACACCCGCATCGTGAAGTTGGGTCCGAGGAAGTCGGACTCGACCGAGATGGTCTACCTCGAGCTCGTCTAAGCGTAGGAGACGGACTCCAGGTAGAGGCCGTGCGGTGGGGCCGTCTCGCCGGCCTCTGAGCGGGTGGCGCCTTCGAGGAGGCGCTGGAAGCTCTCGATTGTGCGGCGACCACCGCCCACCTCGAGCATCGTTCCCACCAGGACGCGGACCATGTTGCGCATGAACGCATCCGCGGTGACCTGAAACGAGAGGATGTCGCCTTCCTCGCTCCAGCCGGCGGCGAGGACGTCTCGCTCGAAGCGGACATGGTCGTTTTGGGTGGGTGTGAAGGCGGTGAAGTCGTGGGTGCCGATCAGGGCGCGCCCGCAGGCGTCAAGCGCATCCCGGTCGAGCGGGTACGGCCACCAGAGGGCGCGTCCATGCTCGAAGGGACTCGGCGTCCCGCGCGCCAGGACCCGGTAGCGATAGGAGCGGGATCTCGCGTCGTGCCGAGCGTTGAACCCGTCCTCGACAACCGTGGCGGCTGTGACGGCGATGTCGTTGGGGCCGACCGCGTTGAGGGCCCGCGCCAGGTTGCCGGGGATGCTTGCGCCAGTCTCGACGCTTGCCACCTGCCCCGACGCGTGGACACCCGTGTCGGTGCGCCCGGCGACGGTCAGGGAAACCGGCTCGCGCAGGATGGTCGCCAGCGCTGTCTCGAGCTCCCCCTGCACGGTCCTCAGCCCGGGCTGCTTCGCCCACCCCGAGAACCCAGACCCGTCGTATTCGATGTCCAGCCGGACCGTGCTCACCGGCGGCCAGTATGCCGGGTGTCAGTCTCTTGCCAGTACGTCGGCCGGGCCATCGATCCAGACGCGCACACGGTCGCCGGGGTGCCAGGCCGGGAATCCGAGGCGGCGAGCGCGAATCAGCCTGCCCGACTCAAGGCGCAGCTCCAGCATCTGGTCGTGACCGTAAAAGTGGCGTGAGACGACAACGGCCGGCTGGGCGGCGTGGCTGGGCGGGGCAATCGTGTCAACGGCCAGCGACTCGGGCCGGATGAGCACGTCGACCTCGCCCTCCAGCTCCGAGTGGCCTGAGATGGTGCCAAGGTCGCAGGAGACGGTGCCGTCGCGTGCCACACCGGGCAAGACCTCGATCTCGCCGAGGAAGCCTGCGACCCACCGCGTCGCCGGCCGCGAGTAGACCTCCTCCGGCGTGCCGACCTGCTCGATCCTGCCCTCGTTGACCACCGCGACCACGTCGGCGACGCTCAGCGCCTCCTCTTGGTCGTGCGTGACGAAGATCGACGTGATGCCCTGCGCGTCAAGGATCTCGCGGACCTCGTCGCGGACCTTGGCTCGCAGGCTCGCGTCCAGGTTGGAGAACGGCTCATCGAGGAGTATCAGCTCGGGGGCGGGAGCCAGCGCTCGCGCTAGCGCTACCCGCTGCTGCTGACCGCCGGAGAGCTCGTTCACAGAGCGGTCTGCGACGGCGTCGAGGCCGACCAGGGCGAGCACCTCGCGGACCCGGTCGCGGCTGGCGCCGCGGCCGAGCGCATAGGCGACGTTGCCGGCCACGTCGTAATGGGGGAAGAGGGCGTAGTCCTGGAACACGAAGCCGATCCGCCGCTTCTCGGGCGGCACGAAGACGCCCGGGCCGGCAAGCGTCCGATTGCCGACGACGATCCTCCCGGAGTCTGGCCGCTCGAAACCCGCGATCAGGCGCAGTGTCGTCGTCTTGCCGCAGCCGCTTGGGCCCAGCAGGACCACGGTCGTCCCCTCCTCGACCTGTAAAGAGAAGCCGTCGACGGCGTGCACGTCGCCGAAGGACTTGTGCAGGTCTAGGCAGGAGATCGAGCCCATCTGCCCTTAGCCTTGCATCAGTCGCGCGCCGTCAGCAGGTAGAGGGGCAGCGCGGAGATCGCCAGCAGTATCAGGGACGGAACCGCCCCCCGCTCGAAGAAGCCGACGCTTGTCGCCTTCCAGATCTCCGTGGCCAGGGTCTCGAACCCGATCGGGGCGAGGATCAGGGTCGCCGGCAGCTCCTTCGCCGCGGTCAGGAAGAGGAGCGCCGCACCCGCCACCGCGCCGGAGGAGATCAGCGGTGCGGTCACGGTCCGCAGCACCGCAAGGGGGCTTCGGCCAAGGCCCCGTGCCGCCTCCTCGACCCGGGGCGAAACCTGCAGCAGGGCCGCCCGCGTCACGCCGACGGCGAGCGGCAGGAAGAGCACCACGAAGGCGAAGACCAGCATCGCCAGCGTCTGGTAGAGACCACCGGCGACCCTGGTCCCGAAGAAGACCAGCGCCAGCGCCACGACAATCCCCGGCAGGGCGTGACCGGTGTAGCTGAGCCGCTCAACCGCTGTGGAGAACGGACTGGGGAAGCGGACCGCCAGCAGAGCGATCGGCACCGCGCAGAGGCTGGCGACCAGGGCTGTGAGCCCGGAGGCGAGCAGCGTGTGGCCGGCGGCGGCGGCGATCTCACCCCAGGCCAAATCTCCAGAGACGCTCTGCAGCGACCAGTAGAAGAGAACCGCAATCGGGATTGCCAGTGCAAGCAAGGCAACCATGGCGCAAAAAGCCAACGCCGGCCACCGCCACCGGCCGAGGGGGACGAGGCGAGGCGCTCGCGCCGTTCCCGGGGCGCTGCGGTAGAGCGCCTCCGGCCGGCGGGTCCGCGACTCCAGCCAGAGGATGACGAGCATCAGCGTCGCAAGCAGAGTGGCGAGCGAGGCGGCCCCGATGCGGTCGAAGCTGGCGCGGTAAAGCGTGTAGATCGAGGTTGTGAAGGATTCGAACCGCATGATCGAGACGGCGCCGAAGTCGCTCAGCACGTAGAGGGCGACGAGCAGCGCCCCGGCGCCGATCGCGGGGACAAGATGGGGCAGGATCACCGTCCAGAACACGTTGGTGCGACTGCGACCCATCCCCAGCGCGGCCTCCTCCAGCTGTGGGTCGAGGCGGTGAAGCGCGACGCGGACCGGCAGCAGGACGAACGGATAGGTGAACAGGGTCAGGGTCAGCCAGGCACCGGGAAAACCCGCGATCGATGGCACTCGCTTCACTCCCAGCGGCTCAAGCAGGTCCTGGCCGAGTCCCGCCGGCCCGAGCGCCGAGAGAAGGGCGTAGGCGCCGATATAGCTGGGAATCACCAGGGGCAGCGCCGCCGCGACCGTCCAGAGGCGTCTCCCCGGCAAGTCGGTTCTCACCGTGAGCCAGGCGAGGGGGAGGGCGATCGCGATCACCGCCGTGGTAACCGCCAGCGTCAGCGCCAGGCTGCGCAGGACCAGCTCGGCGGTGCGCGGGCGCCAGAGCGTGTCGAAGGCGTCAGAACCCGCCCCAAGGGTGACGATCAGCAGGTAGGCCAGCGGCAGGGTGGCGGCGGCAGCCACCGCGCCGCCGGCAATCAGCAGGAAGAAGGACGGCCGGGCGCGTGGTGCCCGACCGTCCCTGACGGCACGCAGGAGGCTCAGTGCGCCGCTAGCCTCTATAGCGCCCCCGACTCTTCGATCACGATCAGCGTTCCCTGCAGATCGTCGAGGTTGGAGAGGTCGATCCGCGGCTGTTCGATCCGGCTCAGCGGCACGACGCTCGGGTCCGCCTCGACACCGTCGATCAGTGGGTACTCCTTAGTTTCCTCGGCGAAGAACCGTTGTGCCTGGGGCGAGAGCAGAAAGGCGACGAATTCACTTGATTCCTCCTGCCGCTCGGAGCCGGCCAGGACGCCGGCGCCGGCAACGTTGATCAGCGCCCCGACGTCGCCCCCCGTTGGGAAGTGGACCTCAACCGGGTAGCCGGCGCCCTCTTCCTCCTGGGCCTGGGCGACGTAGTAGTGGTTGATCAGCCCCAGGTCGATCTCGCCGGCGGCGATCGCGTCGCGAATCGAAGAGTTGTCGGCAAATGACTCGGTGCCGTTCCCATCCATCCCTTCGAGCCACTCGCGGGCGGCGTCGTCGCCTTCGGTCAGTCGCAGCGCGGTGACGAAGGCCTGGAAGGAGCCGTTGGTCGGCGCCCAGCCGACGCGACCATCCCACTTGGGACCCGTCAGGTCGAGGACCGAGTCTGGGAGATCGGACCTGGAGAGCTCACGACTGTCGTAGGCGATCACGCGAGCCCGGCCGGAGGTTCCGACCCAAAGGCCGTCGCGGGAGCGGTAGCGCTCGTCCACCGAGCTGATGATGCTCTCGCCCAGCTCGCTGAGCCGGCCTTCCTTCTCAAGCGCTCCGAGCGCACCCGCATCCTGTGAGAAGAAGACATCGGCCGGGGTCTTGTCGCCCTCCTCGAGGATCGTCGCGGCAAGCTCGGCCGAGTCGCCGTAGCGGACCTCCACCTCGTTGCCCGTCTCCTCTTCGTAGAGCTCGAAGAGGGGAGCCATAAGCTCCTCCTCGCGGCCGGAATAGATGGTGATCGGGCCGCTCTTGTCGCTGCCACAGGCAGTAGCGCCAATCGCCAAGGTGAGCGTCGTGGCCGCGCCCGCGATCAGCGCCGCCGCCCTGCGCGTGCCGGACGACCGGGATGCCATTTTCTTCAACTTCCTCTCCTTCGAATTAGGGATACCTAAGAACAGGGGTGCGTTAGGTTAACCTAATTCCTGCTGGTGCGGTTGGAGGCCCGCGTCATGGCCCGGTCCAGGTCGTTGGCGATCATTCGTATGAGTCGGCCTCTGGCACCCGGAAGCCGTGGGAGCCCCCCGTAGAATCGAGCGGGTGCGCGTTCTGCTGACCAACGACGACGGGATCGCCGCCCCCGGCCTGCAGGCCGCGCGCCGCGCCCTGCGCGAGCTGGACGGGATCGAGGTGGATGTGATCGCCCCCGACTCCAATCGGAGCGCGACGGCGCGCAGCATCACCACCCGCTCACCGCTGACCATCGATGAGGTCGAGTTCAACGACGGCGACCGCGGCTACGCCACCGACGGGACGCCGGTCGACTGCGTGCGCTTTGCGGAGCTCGGCCTGGTCGGCGGCCGCCCCGACCTGATCGTCTCCGGCATCAACCACGGGGCGAACCTCGGCGACGACATCACCTACTCCGGAACCGTCGCGGCGGCCTTCGAGGGGATCGTCCTCGGCATTCCCGCGGTGGCCATCTCCCAGCAGTCCTCAGGCGGCGGTATGGGCTACGTCAGCGGCCGCTTCGACTTCACCGTCGCCGCGCGCTTCACGGCGCAGCTGGTGCGGCGCCTCAGCGGTGAGCTACCTCCCGCCGAGACCCTGATCAACGTCAACTGCCCGGCCGGGGAGCCGACCGGGATCGAGGTGACGGAGCTGGGCAAACGCATCTACAACGATGAGCTCAAGCTGGTCGAGGAGGACTCCAAGAGCGGCCGCCGCCACTACGAGATCTACGGTTGGCAGCCTGGCTTCGAGCCCAAGGACGGGACCGACCTGACCGCGGTTGCGGCGGGCCGGATCTCAGTCACCCCGATCCACTTCGACCTCACCGACCAGGGCGGCCTCGCGCGGCTGCGCGAATGGGACCTCCAGGAACTGCTGGCTGCCTGCTCCCCCGCCCCGTGAGCGTCATCCCGAAAGCGGACATCGAGCGCGCCACCGAGCTGCGGCGGGAGCTTGATCGCCACAACCGTCTCTACTACGTCCTCGACGAACCTGAGATTGGGGATGACGCCTACGACGAGCTGCTCGACGAGCTGCGCGCGATCGAGGCCGAGTACCCGGAGCTTCGCACCCCGGATTCCCCCACCCAGAGGGTTGGGGCGCCGCCACTGGAGCGCTTCGAGCGGGTTGAGCACGCCGAGCCGATGCTCTCGCTCGGCAACGCCCGCAACGAGGAGGAGCTGCGGGCCTGGGAGACGCGGCTGGCCAACCATCTGAAGCGGCTGGACATCACCGCCTCGGAGTTCAGCTACACGACCGAGCCGAAGATCGACGGGTTGGCGATCTCGCTCACCTACGAGGACGGTGTCCTCACCCGCGGCGCCACCCGCGGCGACGGTCGGGTCGGTGAGGAGGTCACCCAGAACCTGCGCACGATCGGGGCGATCCCACTGCGGATCGACGATGCGCCGCCGCTGGTCGAAGTCCGCGGCGAGGTCTACCTGCCGATCGCCGACTTCAAAGCGCTGAACGAGCGCCGGGCCGAGGCCGGTGAGCCGACCTTCGCCAACCCCCGCAACTCCGCCGCGGGGTCGATCCGCCAGCTCGACCCGGCGCTCGCGGCCGAACGCCCGCTCTCGATCTGGTGCTACGGGTTCGGCGCCACACGCGGGCTCGACCTGGCCACTCATTCCGAGGAGATCGAGTGGCTCCGCGACCACGGCTTGAAGGTCAACCCCGATACCGAGCGCCATCCCGGCATCGACTCGGTCGTAAAGCGCTGCCGCTGGTGGGAGGAGCGGCGCGAGCAGCTCGACTACGAGATCGACGGGGTCGTGGTCAAAGTCGACGAGCGGGCGCTGTGGCGGGAGCTGGGCGTCGTCGGCCGCGAGCCGCGCTGGGCGATCGCCTGGAAGTTCGCTCCGACGACGGCGACCACGAAACTGCTCGACGTCGTCTGGAACGTCGGACGCACCGGTCACCTGGTCCCGTTCGCGATGCTGGAGCCGGTCCACGTCGGCGGCGTCACCGTTACGACCGCGACCCTCCACAACGAGGAGGACCTGGCTCGCAAGGACGTGCGGATCGGCGACGAGGTCGTGGTGATGCGGGCCGGCGACGTGATCCCGCAGGTCGTCTCGCCGCTCATCCAGCGACGACCGAAGGGGACCCGCCGCGTCACCCCGCCGAAGAAATGCCCGATCTGTGGCGCGCTCGCCGTCAAGGCGGAGGAGGCTGTTTTCACGATCTGCCCCAACCGGGCCGGCTGCCCCGGCCAGTCCTTTCAGCACGTCAAGCACTTCGTCAGCAAGGGCGCGATGGACATCGACGGGTTGGGGGAGAAGCAGGCGATGCGCTTCCTGCGGGAAGGGTTGATCGAGGACGTCGCCGACATCTACGACCTGGATGAGGAGCGGCTGGCGCAGCTGGAGGGGTTCGGCGAGATCTCGGCCCGCAACCTCGTGGCGGCAATCGAGGCCTCGCGCGAGCGCCCCTTCAAGCGGGTCCTCTACGCGCTCGGCCTACCGGGGGTTGGCTACGTCACCGCGGAGGCGCTGGCCGACCACTTCGGCTCGATCGACGCGCTGCACGAGGCCGATCCGGAGCAGATCGAGGAGGTAGAGGGAGTCGGCCCGATCATGGCTGTCCAGATCGCCGAGTCGCTCGCCGACGAGCCGACCTGGGCGCTGATCGAGAAGCTGCGCGAAAAGGGCCTGCGCCTGGAAGCCGATCCCTCGGAAAAACGCGCCACCGGGGGGCCGCTGGAGGGACAGACGTTCGTTCTCACCGGCACGCTCCCCGAATTGACCCGCGAGGAGGCGGGCGCGTTGATCAAGGCGGCGGGCGGCAAGGTGGTCAACTCGGTCTCGAAGAAAACCGACTACGTCGTTGCCGGCGAGAGCCCCGGCTCGAAGCTGGCCAAGGCCGAGCAGGTCGGCGTCGAGGTCCTCGACGAAGCCGCCCTCCGCGCCCTGCTTCAGTAGCCGGCTATTGCGGCCGCGATCCGGTCCTGCTCGTAGTGGGCGAGGCCGAGGTCACTGACGCTGCCCATCAGGATCGAGAAGATCATCACCTTGCCGCTGCGGTTGAAGCAGTAGCCCGAGAGGTTGCTGACCCCGGAGATGGTGCCGGTCTTGGTGCGACACCGGGCCTCCGCTGCTGTGCCGTCTGTGCGGTTGGCGACGGTTCCCTCGCGGCCGGTCAGCGCCAGCCCCTGGATGAACTCGTCGACAACTTGGCTTTCTCGCATCGCCTGCAGCAGGCGCACCACCTGCGCCGGGGAGGCGCGGTTGGTCCTCGTCAGTCCCGAGCCGTCGACCGCGTGCACCCCGGAGTTGTGGGCACGGGCAAACCGCTCCACGACCTCGGTGCCCGCGTGGGTGCTTCCCTCGCCGCCGAAGCGGGCGCCGATCAGCTTCATCAGCATCTCGGCGTAGAGGTTGTTCGACGGGACGTTGGTGGCGTCGACCAGCTGCGCCATCGTCGGTGAGCGCACGGTGGCAAGTGGCTCGGCATCCGCGGGCGCCTTGGCGAGCACCACTCTGGGACGGATCGAGACGCCGGCCTGGCGCAGGGCGCGGACGAACTTCGTGGCGGCGTTCCTGGCCGGGTTGGAGGCGAAGCTGCTGCCCCGCGAGTTGCTGTAGCCGGAGTTGAATGAGAGCCCCGACAGCGGCCCGATGTAGGGGCTGGTCCCGTAGCCGGAGTCGGCGACTCCGCGGAGGCGGTCAAAGACCGTGTCGTCGGCGTAGAGCCTGCCCTGCACGGCGCTGACACCCGAAGCTCGCAGCTGGCTCTTCAGCGCGAAGAGATTGGTACCGAAGCCGCCGAGGAAGCGGTTGTAGAAAGCGGGTGAGCCGAGCGTCGGGTCCCCGCCGCCCTGTAGATAGAGATCGCCGTGCAGGACGCCGCCGTGATCGACGCTGCCGTCGGAGAGAAGCTTGGTCGCGATCTGAAAGCGTGGGCCGAAGCGAGCCAGGGCGGTAGCCGTCGTGAACAGCTTCATGTTCGACGCAAGCGGTCGCGAGCTGGCCGCCGCCTTGCCGCAGACCACTTGCCCCGTTTCCCCGTCGATGACGAGGAGCCCGCTGTCGCCCCCGCCACCGTGCACCAGCTGCCGCCGCATCTCCTTGCATGCTCCGCTCGCCCCGCTGGCAATCGAGGGTAGGAGGAGCACCGCCAGTGCGGCGAGCAGGATCACGGCCCGTCTCATTGGGCATTGCAACACGGGAGCTGCTCAAGGTAGCGATATGCCCGGGCGGGACCCGGCCGGGCGGAATGAGATAATCCATGTTTATGGGAAAGGTCGTCGACATCGACTCCACTTCTCGCCGCAAACGCGGCAAAAGTCGCAAACGGCCATCCAAGACAGCGCTCGTCCTCGGCGGGGGCGGTTTCACCGGTGGGGTCTATGAGATTGGCGCCCTCCGCGCACTCGACCTGCTAGCGGTCAACAGCACCGTCAACAACTTCGACGTCTATGTAGGCACGAGCGCCGGCTCCTTCGTTGCGACCATGCTCGCCAACGGCATCACTCCCGACGAGATGATGCAGGTGATCAACGATCGGGTCCCGTCGGACCTGGAGGACCTCGATCTGGACAAGGTGCTGAGGCCCAACTACTTGGGCTTCCTCCAGAAAGCGGCGATGCTGCCGTGGCGTACGCCGGCGCTGCTGCGCAGGCTGGTGCAGTTGGGCCAGCTCTCGGCCATCGACCTCGGCGTCGGCCTCGCCGAGGCCCTGCCCTCAGGCCTCTACTCGGGCGCCGGAGTCGCCGACTACGTCAAAGAAGTGCTCACCGACAGCGGCCTCGCCGATGACTTTCGCCTACTCGACCGCGAGCTTTACCTGACCGCAACCGACCTCGACACATGCGAGCGGATCGTCTTCGGCGAGGACGAGTGGAAGGACGTGCCGATCTCCAAGGCGGTCCAGTGCTCGACCGCCCTGCCGATCGTCTACAAGCCGGTTGACCTAAAAGGACGTCAGCTGGTCGACGGGGGGATCAGGTCGACCACCAACGTCGATATCGCGGTCGAAAAGGGCGCCAAGTTCATCGTGGTGGTGAACCCGCTCGTCCCCTTCGTCAACGACTTCGAGAAGACGATCCCAACGGTCTTCGGCACCAAGGTTAGGCGGGTCTCCGATATGGGCCTGCCGGCGATCGCGAACCAGACCTTCCGCCTGATTGCTCACGCTCGCCTGCACCAGGCGGTTGAGCAGTGGCAGGAGAAGTACCCGGGCGTCGACATCATCCTGATCGAGCCCGAGGCCAACGACGAGCTGATGTTCGGGACGCCGATCATGGACTACTCGCGGCGCCTGCAGATCGGCCGTCACGGGTTCGAGTCGGTCACCGCCACCCTCGCCCAGGACTACGACCGCTACAAGGAGATCGCCGAGCGCCACGGGCTCGAGATATCCCAGCGCCGCGTTAGCCGTGTGGTCGAACGCGCCGCCGAAGAGGAGAGCGAGCAGACTTCCGTCTGGCGCCGCGTCCTCGAGCAGACGACCTCCACGCTCCTCCGCCAGTCCGGCGAGGCGTCCTAGCGTCGAAGTGTCCGGAGGAGGCCGGTGCCCCCGCTCACACGCTTCGAGCAGCCCAAGCTGGGGAGGGAGTTGGTTGTCCCTCTGGTCGAATGTGGCCGAAGGCCGCGACATGCAATCTGCTTTTTGCGCCGCGCAGCCGC
>JBBDYO010000061.1:0-17569 GCA_040901495.1 Solirubrobacterales bacterium | reverse complement strand
TGGCACTACGTGCAGCGGATCAACCAGGAGGGGACGACGATCCTGCTCACCACCCACTACATCGAGGAGGCTGAGCAGCTCTGCGACCGGATCGCCTTCATCAACGAGGGCCAGATCGTCGGCGAGGGGACCAGCGCTGAGCTGGCGGCCCGCTACGGCGTCGCCAACCTCGAGGACGCCTACCTTGAGCTGGTCGGCCGCAAAGAGCTCTCGCGCTCCCACATCGGAGTTGAGGTCGAGGCATGAACGCTGCGCAGATCCGCTTCGCGACGCTCTGGCGCCGCGAGGTCAACCGCTTCATGAAGATCAAGAAACAGACGCTCGGCGCGCCGCTGCTGGAAACCTTCCTCTACATCTCGGTCTTCGGCGCCGCCCTCGGCTCGCGGATCGACAAGCTGCACGGGATCGACTACGTCGTCTTCGTCATCCCCGGCCTGATCATGATGGCCTGGTCGATCAACGCCTTCACCAACAACTCCTCCTCGATCCTCCAGCAGAAATTCCAAGGCGCGATTCAGGACCAGCTCTCCTCGCCCGCATCGCCGCTGGAGCTGCTGCTGGCCTTCTCTCTCGGTGGCTTCATGCGTGGGCTGATCGTCGCCCTGCTGACCTTCGTCGCCTCCTCGTTCCTGGTCGACCTGCCCGTCGACCACATCCTCGTGCTGGTTCCGTCCCTGTTCCTGGTCGGCTTCTTCTTCTCCCAGCTGGGAGTGCTGATCGGGGTTCGCGCCGAACAGTTCGATGACGTCGCCTTCGCCCAAACCTTCGTCCTGCAGCCGCTGATCTTCCTCGGCGGCGTCTTCTACTCGGCAAGCCTGCTGCCGGAGCCGTTCCAGACGTTGACCCACTTCAACCCGATCTTCTACATGATCAATCTGGTCCGCTATGGCTTTGTCGGCTTCAGCGAAGTCAGCATCGCGCTCTCGCTGCTCGCCCTCACCGTGGCGACCGCCGCCCTCTTCTTCATTAACCTCCGCCTCTTTTCGGCGGGTTACCGTCTTCGCGCCTAAAGAGAGGAACCATGAAATTGGCTTCACCGCACCACCTGCTGCCGCTCGCCGTCCTTGCCGTCTTCGCGGTGGTTTCGACCTCTGCCGCTCCCGCGACGATCGTCGAAGCGCCCACCGAACCGCCTACTGTCTACATCAGGGAGGTCAACGGCAAGCTCCGCTTCGTAGCGCCGAAGACAATCGTCACCGGTGAAGAGCTCAGGGTTCTCAGCGAAACCAATCCAAAAGAGGTCGGCCCGCACACTTTCTCGCTGGTTAAGAAATTTGCCCTGCCGAAGACCCCGAAAGCGCGGAAGAACTGCTTCACCCCCAAACACATCTGCCTGGCGATCTCTAAATGGCACGGGGTCAAGCCGAGGACCGAACAAGTCACGATCGACCTGGCGAAAGCGGGAACGGAGGGCTGGAGCACTCTCGGCAGCCCTTCGAAGAGGGGTGACTCCTGGTACACGGAGGAACTCGGCTCTTCTATCTCGCAACTCGTAGCCGTCGATACCTCAGCTGGGCCGCGCAGGATCTATTTCCTTGACGCGGTCCATCCTTGGATGCGTGGTTCGATCAATGTCTTGCCTCCTGGCTAGGCCAGGCTGTCGCTGATCCAGTCGAGGTAGCCCTCGCTGCCGGCGACGATCGGCGTCGCGATGATCTCGGGCTCGTCATATGAGTGGATCTCCCGGATCGCCGCCTCGACCTCCGGGTACC
Organism: Solirubrobacterales bacterium; assembly: GCA_040901495.1. GTDB lineage: Bacteria > Actinomycetota > Thermoleophilia > Solirubrobacterales > 70-9 > VRUE01. The sequence continues at coordinate 15,857 of JBBDYO010000061.1, read as the reverse complement.
GGGCCGCCTCGGTCTTTGCGAAGCATTGCCACTCGCGGTCTTCTTCGACTTTGCCCTGCCAGCGATAGCGGCTCGCGATCGGGCCGACGATCTGGACGCAGGCCGCGAGCCGGCGGTCGACCAGGATGGCGCTGATCTGCTCAGCCTCCTCCGCCGAGCCGACCGTCGTCAGCACCTGGATGTAGTCGGTCGCCATGCCCGTCAGTCAAGCGACTCGATGAGACGGGTGCGCTGGGGCCGACCCGGAACTAGCCCCGGTCGGCGACCATCGCTTTCTCGCCGTCCGCGTCCGGCATGACGAGGATCGCTCCCTCGCCGGTGGCGTAGGCCTCCTCGCCGTGGTAGACGACGTCCATGCCGACGGCCTCGTCGTGCTCGGTCGCGCGCAGCGGCATCACCGCCCCGACCAGCTTCAGCAGCAGGAAGGTGGCGATGAAGGCGTAGGCGGGCGTCACCGCCGCGGCCAGCGCTTGCGACCAGAACTGGCCGGCGTCGCCGTAGAAGAGACCGTCGGTAACGCCATTCCAACCGATCTGGGCAACGAGGCCGAGGAAGAGGATGCCGGTGAAGCCGGCGACGCCGTGGGCGGCGAGCACGTCCAGGGTCTCGTCGACCCGCGTCCGGGGTCGCCAGACGATCATCGCGTAGCAGGGCAGTGCGCCGAGGAAGCCGAGCACCATCGCCCAACCGGGGCTGATGAAGCCGCCCGCTGGGGTGATCAGCACGCAGCCGACGATGATCGCCGTCGCGGCGCCGACCGCAGTCACCCGCCGGCCGCGGATCAGGTCGAGGACGAACCAGGTGAGCAGAGCGCAGACCGGCGTCAACATCGTGTTGACGAAGGCGAGCACGCCTGGATTGACTTCCCCACCGCCTTCGCCGATGAAGTTTCCAGCCGCGAGGCCACTGCCGCCGTTGAAGCCGAACCAGCCGAACCAGAGGATGCCAGCGCCGAGCAGCACATAGACCGCGTTATGGGGGAGGAGCGCCTGCCGGCCGTAGTCTTTCCGCGCCCCTACCACCAGCGCCGCGGCCAGCGCCGCGAAGCCCGAGCCCATCTCGACTGGGACGCCGCCGGCAAAGTCGCGTAGCCCCTCGGCCGCCAGCCAGCCACCGCCAAAAGCCCAGTGGGCGAGCACGGCGTAGACCAGCACCGACCAGAGTGCTGCGAAGACCATCCAGGCGCCGAAGCGCATCCGCTCCACGACTGCGCCGGAGATCAGCGCCACGGTGATGATGCAGAAGGTCCCCTGGAAGGCCATGAAGAGAAGGTGCGGAATCGTTCCTTCGCCACGCGGCTCGAAGCCGACCCCGTTCAGCCCCACGTGCCCGAGGCCGCCAATCAGCGACCCTTCGCCGTCGAAGGCGAGCGAGTAGCCGATCAGCGCCCAGGTTACGCCGGCGATTGCCATCGCCGAGACGCACATCATGAAAGTGTTGAGCGTGTTCTTAGAGCGCACCAGGCCGGCGTAGAAGATGCCGAGCCCGATCGTCATCAGCAGGACGAGCGCCGTCGAAGTGAGCATCCAGGCGGTGTCGCCGGTATCGACTTTGCTGGCTGCGACCAGCAGGTCCAGGCCCGCCATCATTTGCCCACCGGCGTCACGGCGCCATGGTCGGTCTCTCCGGTCCGGATGCGGACCGCCCGCTCAAGCGGCACGACGAAGATCTTGCCGTCCCCGACCTCGCCGGTCCGCGCCCCCTCGCAGAGCGCGTTCACGGTCGGCTCGACGAACTCATCCGAAACCGCGATCTCGAAGCGCATCTTGTCGGAGAGCCCCACCTGCACGGTTGTGCCTCGGTAGGTCTCGACCCGCTCCAACTCACCTCCGTGGCCCTGGACGCGGCTCAACGAGACGCCGCGGATCTCCGCTCGATAGAGAGCTTCCAATACGTCGTTCGCCTTCTCGGGCCGCACGATGCCGATCACGAGTTTCACGTTCCTCCCTCTTTCCCAGGACTAGAGCCAATGACCCAGGACGATCGGCCGCATCGGTTGCACCAACGCCGAACCGTTCCCTCCGGGCGGGTCGCAGCCTAACGCCGCCCGAGGCGGAGGGTCAAGCTACTCGCCGATCAGCTCGATGCGGTAGCCGTCGGGATCGCGGACGAAGCAGATGCGGTGGCCCTCGGTTCGGCCGCCGGGTCGGTAGGGCGGCTTCTCGGGATCGACGCCTTCGCCGGCAAGCTGCTCCAGGGTTCCGTCGAGGTCGTCGACCGCCAGCGCGATGTGGTTGTAGCCGGTGCCGAGGTCGTAGGAGTCGACGCCGTGGTTGTAGGTCAGCTCGAGGCGTGGGTCTTCACCGGGCAGGCCCATGAAGACGTTGATCGCCTCGTCGCCGATCGGCATCCGCGCGACCTCCGCGAAGCCGAGCTTCTCGTAGAAGGCGACCGAGCGATCGATGTCGCCGATCCGGTAGCAGGTGTGGAGAAAGGTGGCCATCGCCGCAGGCTAGCTCAGATGGGCAGGCGCGCCTACATCGCGATTCGATCTTCTCGGGGTAGCGGAGCGCGCGGGGTATACGTCTCTCAGGCAACGCGTTCTTGCGCAGGATCCACGGAAACGGCTGTGAAGGAGATGGATATGAGGATCTACACGATCGGCTTTACGCAGACGACTGCGGAGTTCTTTTTCGACCGCCTGAAGAACGCCGGCGTCAAGCGCCTCCTCGACACGCGCCTCTACCACTCCTCGCCGTTCTCCGGCTTCGCCAAGTCGAGGGACCTTCCCTACCTCCTCAAGGAGCTTGCCGATGCCGAGTATGCGCACGAGCCACTGCTCGCGCCAACCGAAGAGCTGCTCGACGAGTACAGGAGGGACAGGAAGGCCAAGGGCGCTTGGGAGTCATACGTGGCCGGCTTCCAGGAGCTGATGGCGGAGCGCGAAATCGAGACCGCTCTGCAGCAAGACGACTTCAAGGCGCCAACCGCCCTGCTCTGCAGTGAGGTCACGGCGGAGCATTGCCATCGCCGCCTCATTTGCGAGTACCTGGCCGAGCACTGGCCCGATCTCAAGGCGCTGCATCTCTGATCGACGCCTCGCTCGTCATGATGGGGCGGTGAGCGACTCTGCGGACCTGATCCGTCGTTTCCGGACGGCGCGGCGGGACTCGAGCCTGGCTGTTCTGGAGGGCTTCCACGCCCTCAAGCACGCGCTGCGCTTCGGCGCTGAGATCTCGGAGGCGGTCGCCTCCAGCCCGCGGGAGCTGGAGCTGATGGCTGAGGAGTTTGCGCCCGATCTGGCTGGGTCCCTGGCCGAACGGGTGACCGCCGTCAGCACCGACGTGCTCGCCGAGCTGGTCCCGCAGGCACCCTCCACCGGAGCCGTCGCGATAGCTCGTCGCCCCGATGTGGATGTGGCGGGGGTGCTCCGCGACCCCCGACCCGCCCCGCTGGTCCTGCTCGAGGATCCGCGCACGATGGGAAACATGGGGGCCTGCGTGCGAGTGGCCGCCGCGGCCGACGCGGCGGGCGTTTTCACCACCGGTGGCAACGATCCCTGGCACCCCGATGCCCTGCGCGGCGCGGCCGGCCTCCACTTCGCGTTGCCCGTAGCCTCGGTCGAGGGCTTGCCGGAGAGCGATCGGCCGCTGGTGGCGATCGACCCGGGTGGGGAGGACCTGCGCCCGTCCGAGCTGCCGCCCCGTGCCGTCCTCGCCTTTGGCAGCGAGCGCTACGGCCTCAGCGACGCGCTGCTCGAGCGCGCCGACGCGCGCCTCGGCATTCCCATGCGCGATGGCGTCTCGAGCCTCAATCTCGCCACCACAGTGGCCGCGGTGCTGTTCGCGCAGCGACTCTGAGCCCCGGCCAGGTCGCCATCGGCATTCCCCGCCCGCTCCGTCCGGTCGAATTTTCCGATGCGCTGAGCGGATGTGGCCAGTAGCGTGAGGCATCTGATCGGTGTCAACGCCGATATCCGCTCGCCTAGGAAAGGACTTTCCAGTGTTGCCACTCGCCGAGATCGGCTTTGGGGAAGTACTCCTCATTGCCTTCGAGATTTTCTTCTTCGTGATCTGGATCTGGATCCTGATCACGATCCTCTCCGACCTCTTCCGCGACCACGAGCTCTCGGGCTGGGGGAAGGCCGCCTGGGTGCTGTTCCTGGTCTTCATCCCGTTCCTGACCGCGCTGATCTACCTGATCGCCCGCGGCTCCGGGATGCGCGATCGCGCGATCAAGGCGCAAGCCGAGGCGAAACAGCATTTCGACACCTACGTTCGGGAACAGGCCCATTCCTCGCCGGCCGATGAGCTGCACAAGCTCAATGACCTGAAGGAGAAGGGCGCGATCACCGGAGAGGAGTTCGAGCGCGCAAAGGCCAAGCTGCTGGCCTAAAAAGCCCTCTTTTGCAAGGGGAGTTGCAGGTTATTAGCAACTCTTAACAGTTTTTCGGCGATTTCTGTAGCCTGCTCGGCTCCCGCCGGCGCTCGTGGTTCATGGGCGGGCGGGAGTCGATGCGGGCTCTCCTCTCCACTACAGATCGCGCTGCGGCCAGAAGGCGGTCGCTGCCGGCGACGCTTCTGCTGCTGGCGATTCTCTGTGCGATAGGCGCTCTCGCCAGTGGGGCGCCGGCCGAGACTCTTCAGGAGCAGTTCGACGAAACGCAGGGCAAGCTCGATGACCTGCGGCAGAGCCAGGGCTCGCTGAACGCGACGATCGCCGAACAGAACAGGGCGATCGACTCGATGCTTGGCGAAGTGTCTCGCTTGCGGCAGCAGCAGGCGGCGCTCGAGGCCGAACTGGAGGAAAAGCAGGCTGAGCTCGACCGCGCCACTGCTGAGCTGGAAGCTGAGAAGCGGCGGCTGGCACGGGCCCGCGCCCGGCTCGAGAGGGCGCTGAGCGTCCTGCGCGAGCGTCTCGTCACGATTTACGAGACCGGCAGCCCAGACGTGATCAGCATCGTGCTCGAATCCGAGAGCTGGTCGGACGTCAGCGCTCGCACCGAATATCTCAACCAGATTCAGGACTACGACAACGCTGTTGCGGGCCGGGTCAAGGAGCTGCGCGACCAGGCACGGGCGGCGGTGAAGCGAATGACTGCGGTTCGCCTCCAGATCAAGGAGGCGCGCGACACGATTGCCGCCAAGGAGCGCGAAGCGACGGAGGCCAGCGCTGCCGCTGGGGAACGCTTCGCCGAACTGAAAGCCGCCCAGGCAGAGCGTCAGCAAGCACTCGAATCGCTCGAGTCCAGGGAACAGGCGCTCAACTCCAACCTCTCCTCGATCTCCGAACAGATCGCGAGCACGGGTGCGCCTGCCCCGTCCGGGACGCCGGCGCCGCTGACGCCGGGGGAGAGCGCCGACTTCATCTCCGAAAGCCAGGTGAGCATCCCGGCTGCCGCTCCCCCCGCCGTCCAGGCCGCGATCGAAGCCGCCAACTCGATCGCCACCACCCCCTACATCTGGGGCGGCGGCCACGGCTCCTTCGAATCTTCGGGCTATGACTGCTCGGGCGCGGTCAGCTTCGCCCTGCACGGGGGCGGCTTCCTCGAAAGCCCACTCGACTCGACCGGTCTATCGACCTGGGGCGAACCGGGCGCCGGCAAGTGGATCACCGTCTACGCGAACTCCGGCCACGCCTGGGTGATGATCGCCGGCCTCGCTTTCGACACTTCCGGCGGCGCCGGCCCGCGCTGGCACTCCTCGCCGGTCTACACCCCCGAAGGGTTCATAGCCCGCCACCCAAGCGGTTACTAATCAGGACACGCCCTGGGGTAGCTTTTGCCCATGGGGCTTGAGCAAGAGCTGGGGGAGCTGCTTGAGGTAGAGCGGTTTGAGCCGCCGGAGGAGTTTCGGCAGCGGGCTCTTTGGAATGACCCGAAGGTCTACGCGGAGGCCGCCGCCGACCCGGAGGCCTGGTGGCTGCGGCAGGCAACCGAGCTGCTCGACTGGGTCGAGGAGCCAAGTCAGGGCCTGGACGCGTCCAACCCTCCCTTCTACAAGTGGTTCGCCGACGGGCGCCTGAACGCTTCCGCCAACTGCCTCGACCGCCATGTCGAGGCCGGGCGGGGCGATCGGGTCGCCTACCGCTGGCGCGGGGAGGAGGGCGAGGAGCGCGAGATCACCTACGCCGACCTTCTCGCCGACGTCCAGCGCTTTGCCAACGCCCTGCGAGACCACGGGATCGGCAAGGGCGACGTGGTTGGGATCTACCTGCCGATGATTCCCGCGGTGGTTGTGGCGATGCTGGCCTGCGCCCGGATCGGCGCCGTCCACAACGTCGTCTTCGGCGGCTTCTCTGCCGAGGCGGTGCGCGAGCGGATGGAGTTCTCCGAGGCGAAGGCGCTGGTTACCGCCGACGGCGCCCGCCGCAAGGGCAAGACCGCCGAGGTCAAGGCGCAGGTCGACGAGGCGATGGCCGGGGTCGCCTCGATCGAGACGATCTTCGTGGTGCGCCACACGGGTCTGGATTGCCCGATGCGAGAAGGGCGCGATGTCTTCTTCGAGGACGCGATGGCGGCCGCGGCCGCGGAGTGTCCGCCGGAGCCGATGGGCGCCGAGGACCCGCTCTTCATCCTCTACACCTCGGGCTCCACGGCGAAGCCGAAGGGGATCCTCCACACCACCGGCGGCTACATGACTGGGGTTACCTACACGCATCGCTACGTCTTCGACCTGAAGCCGGAGGAGGACGTCTACTGGTGCGCCGCCGACGTGGGTTGGGTCACCGGCCACTCCTACATCGTCTATGGCCCGCTTGCCAACGGCGCCACCAGCGTGATGTATGAGGGGGCGCCGGACTATCCCGCCAAAGACATCTGGTGGGAGATCGTCGAGCGCTGCGGGGTGACGATCCTCTACACGGCGCCGACCGCGATACGCGCCTGCATGAAGTGGGGGGCGGAGCACGCCGAACGTCACGATCTCGGCTCGCTGCGCCTGCTGGGCTCGGTCGGCGAGCCGATCAACCCCAAGGCGTGGCTCTGGTACCACAAGGTGATCGGCGGCGAGCGCTGTCCGATCGTCGACACCTGGTGGCAGACCGAGACCGGCCACATCGCTATTGCGCCGCTGCCGGGGATCACCGCGACCAAGCCGGGGTCGGCGACGCTGCCGCTGCCCGGCATCGACGCAGCGGTCTTCGACGAGGCCGGCGAGCCGGTGGAGGAGAGCGAAGGCCTGTTGGTCCTACGCCGCCCCTGGCCCGGAATGCTGCGCACCCTCTACCGCGAGGAGGAGCGTTTTGTCGAGACCTACTTCTCTCGCTTCGGCCCCGAGGCCTACCTGGTCGGCGACGCCGCGCGCCGCGACTCCGACGGCTGCTTCTGGGTGCTGGGGCGGATCGACGACGTGATCAACGTCTCCGGGCACCGGCTCTCGACCGCGGAGGTCGAGTCGGCGATCGTCTCCCACTCAAAGGTCGCCGAGGCGGCCGTGATCGGCCAGTCCGACGAGCAGACCGGCCAGGCGATCTGCGCCTTCGTCACGCTCGAAGGCGGTCTCGAGGGGTCCGACGATCTGGTCGCTGAGCTGCGCGACCACGTCGCCGAGCGGATCGGCAAACTGGCCCGGCCAAAACGGGTGATCTGGTCCGGTGACCTGCCGAAGACCCGCTCCGGAAAGATCATGCGCCGCCTGCTGCGCGACATCGCCGAGGGCCGCGCGATGGGCGACGTCACCACCCTGCGCGACCCCGCGGTGATGGAGGAGCTGGAGCGCAAGGTCGTCGCTCATCGCGACGACGAAGGCTGATCGCGTCTCCTGACCTGAAGGCTGAGGACTTCGTCCTCGGCCCATTTTGGGCTGCCACGGATAACTAGTTTGCTAAACTAATTACCAGAGCTAACCAATGATCGGCAAAGCGCAAGACACTCCACTGACCGACTCCGCCTCGAGGCTGCGGCTGGCGGTTGTGCGGACGGCGCGGCGGTTGCGGCAGGAGGCGGCGGGTGCCGGAGGCACCGAGCTGACGCCGACGGCGGCCTCGGCGCTGGCAACCGTGGAACGCCACGGGCCGTTGACCCCGAGCGAGCTGGCGGAGATCGAGCGCGTCAAACGGCCAACCGCCACGCGGACGCTGCGCGTCCTGCTCGAGGCCGGGCTGGTGGACCGGACCCCGGACCCCGCCGACGGCCGCAGTGCCCTGGTCAGCATCAACGCGGCGGGTCGCGAGCGGCTGCGCCGCCTGCGTGGCCGCAAGAACGCTTACCTGGCCCGGCGCATGCGCGACCTGCCCGAGGATGATCTCCAGGCGCTGGAACGAGCGGCGGAGATCCTCGAGGGGATCCTGGAAGAGCCGCAGCGATCGAGGCCCGGGAGGCCTGGGAGGTCAGGGTGAGCGCCGCGGTGCGGCGCAGCCTCGACTCGCTCAACGTCCCCAACTACCGCCGTTACTTCGCGGGGCAGATCGTCTCGCTCTCGGGGAACTGGATGCAGATGGTCGCCGAGATCTGGCTGGTCCTCGAGCTGACCGGCGACGGCGTCGCCGTCGGGATGACCACGGCGCTTCAGTTCCTGCCGATCCTGCTGTTTGGTGCATGGGGCGGGCTGCTTGCCGACCGCTTTTCGAAGCGCCGCGTGCTGATGGTCACCCAGGCGCTGATGGTCTTGCCCGCGATCACCCTTTTCGCGGTGACGGCATCGGGTGCGGTCGAGGTCTGGATGGTCTTCGCACTGGTCTTCGTGCGCGGGACGGTCAACGCGGTCGACAACCCGACCAGGCAGAGCTTCGCGATCGAGATGGTCGGCCCCGATCGGGTCGTCAACGCGGTCAGCCTCAACAGCGTGCTGGTCCATTCGGCGCGGCTGGTGGGGCCGGCGCTGGCCGGGATCTTGATCGCCACCGCCGGAGTCGCGCCCTGCTTCGCCGTCAACTCACTCACCTTCGTGGCGATGATCCTCGCGCTGTGGCGGATGAACCCGGCGCAGCTGAACGCCGCGCCGCTTGCCAAGCGCGAGCGGGGGGCGATCCGCGCCGGCCTTCGCTACGTCCGCCAGACGCCCGAGCTGGCCGTGCCGCTCGGCCTGATGGCGCTTGTCGGCACCTTCGGCCTCAACTTCCAGGTGATCCTGCCGTTGCTGGCGCGGTTCAGCTTCGACGGTGGCGCCTCTGCCTACGCGACGCTGGTCGCGGCGATGGGGGCCGGCTCGGTGATCGGCGCCCTGGCGACCGGCGCCCACGGCCGCACCGACGCTCGCCTGATCGGTGGCTCCGCGTTTGCCTTCGGCATCCTCGCGCTGCTGGCGGCCGTGATGCCGAGCCTGGTGCTGGAGGTCCCGGTGGTGGCTCTGCTCGGGGCTTCCGCGGTGACCTTCGCGGCGGCGATCAACTCCTCTCTGCAGCTCTCGGTCGAGCCCCAGATGCGCGGCCGCGTGATGGCCCTCTACTCGGTGGTGTTCCTCGGCTCGACGCCAATCGGCGGCCCCCTCGCCGGCTGGCTGGCGGAGGCCTACGATCCGCGCGCCGCGCTGCTCCTCGCCGCTTCCGCCGGCCTCGCGGCAGCCTGGGCGGCCCGCGTCACGCTCGGACGCGCACAAGCAGACGGATCGCGCTGTCAGGAGATTCCAAGCCGCCGAGCGCGCTCAGCGGCCTGAGCGACGATTTCCGCCGCGCCCTCGATCTCGCCGCTCCGCATCAGCACTCGGCCGGCGACGACGGTTGTGTCGACGATCGAGCCGCTGGCGGCGTAGACGAGGTCTGAGGCGAGGTCACCGAGGCCTACCTCGTAGGCATCGCGGCGCAGCAGCAGGAAGTCCGCTGGTGCCCCTGGCCGCAGCCGTCGGTCCCGCTCACCACCCCGAACTGCATCAACTTCTCTATCTGCCGGGCTGAAAAGTTGATGCAGTTCGTCGGTGAGGAGGGGGGCGCGGGCGCCGGTGGCGATCTCCACGGCCTCCGCGGCGGGCAGCACGGTCGGGTCGCCGGCGGCGTGGCGCTGGATCAGCGCAAACGCCTTCAGGTCGGAGAGGAGGTCGAGCGAGTCGTTGGAGCCGGCGCCGTCGGTGCCGAGCCCGACGGCGACCCCCGCCTCGCGGGCCGCGGGGTAGGGGAAAGGCCCGCCGACCGCGAGCTTCATATTGGCAACCGGGTTGGTGACGATGGTGCAGCCCCGCGCCGCGATCAGCTCCAGCTCCTCGCGGTCGAGCCAGACACCGTGAGCAAGGACCGTCCGCTCCCCCAACATGCCCAGCCGGTCGAGGTAGGCGGCCGGCCGCACGCCGTGCGCCGCGACGCAGTCGCTCACCTCCCCCTCGGTCTCGGAGAGGTGGATGTGGACGGGCAGCGATTGCTCTGTCGCCAGTTCGGCTATCCAGCTCAGCAGCTCTTCGCTCACCGTGTAGATCGCGTGGGGCGCCAGCCCCCGTCCAATCCGCGGCCCAAAGCCCTCGAGCTCTTCCAGGTTGCGCAGTGCTGTGGCCTTCATGCCCTCGGTGCCGCCATCGGCATCGAACAGCGGCCCAGCGATCGTCGCCCGCAGGCCCGCGTCTTCGACCGCCCGCGCTGTTGCTCCCGGTTGCCAGTACATGTCCCAGAAGCGCGCGGTGCCGGTGCGGATCATCTCCAGGCAGGCCAGGCGCGTGCCCCAGTAGACGTCCTCGGCCTCGAGCCTTGCCTCGACCGGCCAAACCACCTCCTGCAGCCACCGCATCAAGGGCAGGTCCCCGCCGTAGCCGCGGAAGAGCGTCATCGCCGCGTGGATGTGGCCGTTGACCAGGGCGGGCACCAGCGGCGCCCCCTCCGCGTCGATGACTTCGTCGCCCCGCTCGGGGGCAACGTCGGGCCCGATCTCCGCAATCACACCGTCCTGGCAGCGGACTCCCACGGTCTCGCCATCCAGCGCCGCGTCGCGCACTGTCAGCGCCGCCGCCTCGCCGCTCATAGGAGAACCTCCCCCAGGCTCATGCGACCAGCGCCGGCAGCACGCTGGCGAGCGCATCGCGGAGCCGGTCGGCGTTGACGCCCCGATGCCTTTCCAGCTCCTCGATGGCCAGCGGCTCGGGCTCGAGCCCGTTGGCAAGGTTGTCGACAACGCAGACGGCCGCATAGCGCAGCCCCACCTCACCGGCCACGATGCACTCGGAGGCCAGGGTCATCCCGACCACGTCGGCGTGCGCCGCGATCAGGCGGATCTCGGCCGGAGTCTCGAAGCGGGGACCGGTTGTCTGCCAGTAGATGGCGCCGTCACGAAGCGGAACGGGCGCTTTCGACTCCCAGGTCGAGAGGAGCTCCTCTCGCCACTCGCGGTCAAAGCCCGGCGTCGTGTGGCCGCGGGCGTCGCTGAAGACGGAGGGGCTGGCCTGGAGCGAGATGAAGTCGTCTGGGCAGGCGAAGCTCCCCACCGTGAGCTCGGGATGGAGCGAGCCGACGGAGCTGACGGCGAGCACCCGGTCGCACCCAGCGTCGAGCGCCGACCGCATGTTGGTGGCGTGGTCGATCAGATGGGGCGGGCGATATGCCTGGGTGCCATGGCGCTGAAACACCAGCGTGCCCTGCGCGTTTGCGGTCGAATAGACCTCGTCTCCGCCAGGGCCGAGCGCGTTGCTGCCGAGGATTACAGCCAGTCGTCCGATTTAGCGATCCTATGTCCGGGGTATAGGGCGGGGCATGACTGACGGCTCGCCACGGAGAGATGAGAGCAAGGAGGAGCGCCTCGACCGCAACCTCGGGGAGCTCCTGCAGGAGCTGCGGGTGGCCCTCCCAGGCGTGCAGGTGCTCTTTGCCTTCCTACTGACCGTCCCCTTCCAGCAGGGCTTCACGAAGATCACGCCGTTTCAGGAGAAGGTCTACTTCGCCTGCCTGATGCTGACCGCGATATCGGCGACTCTGCTGATCTCTCCAACCGCTTACCACCGGATGACCTTTCGCAAGCAGCAGAAGGACCACCTCATCAACCTCGCCAACAAGTTCGCGATCGCCGGCCTTGCCTGCCTGGCGCTGGCGATGACCGGGGCGGTGATGCTCGTCACCGACCTGCTCTTCGGTGCGGTCGCGACGGCGATTGCGAGCGGCTTTTCCTTTTGCCTCTTTTTGCTGCTCTGGTTCGCGCTGCCTCTGCAGCGACGACTCAACCCTGAGGACTAGGTGACTGGTTGGGGGACCGGACCTCGCGCAGTGCGCTTAGGCTGGCTTCCAGGTCATCGAGGAAAGGGAGCTCCGGCGCCTCGCGCTGCAGCATCTCGAGGTCAGCTACCCAGATCTTTTCCTTGGCGTCGAGCGGCACCTTGAACTCTTCGCCGGCCGCCTCGCCTTCGCTGGCGTAGGCGAGGCGCAGGGCACGAACGTTTGTGAGCTTGTCGGCTCCGTAGATGGCCAGTGCATCGCCGCCCGCCTCCGCAACGCGACGCCTGTGCTCTTCCTTGCGGCGCTCGTAGGGCTCGAGCTCTTCGTCGTCCGTCAGCGTCTCGACCAGCTCCGCCACCGGCGTGCCGAAGCGCTTGGCCACGTCGTCGACGCTCAACTCGCTGTCCTCGACGACGTCGTGCAGCAGTGCCGCCGCCAGCACCGCCTCATCGTCGTAGCCGTGCTTGGACAGCAACTCCGTGACTGCCACGGGATGGTTGATGTACGGCATGCCCCCGCTGCCGCTGCGGATCTGGCCGGCGTGGGCCTCGCGTGCCACCTCAAGTGCTTCGCGAATCGGCTTTGACCGGCCTGCCGCGGGGTCGATCCTGAGGGGCTCGGGCATGTCGGCTCAGCGTAGCGGGTCGGTGGCGAGCCTCAGGTTGCCTTGACGGCAGCCGGGACGCGTGCCGGCAGCTCGTAGGTGGCGCCCTCGAGGCCGAGCTCGACCCCGTTCCCATTGCCCCCGATTGCACTCCAGCGCTCCTGGGCTTCCATGCCGAGCCGATCGAGGCGCTCGTCGGAGTGCATCGGGTCGTGGTGGAAGAGGACGGTCTGCTCGGCGCCGCTGCGATGGGCGAACGAGAGGGAGTGGGAGAGCGAGGAATGCCCCCAGCCAATGTGGTCGGGGTACTCGTCGTCGGCGTACTGGCCGTCGTGGATCAGCATCGAAGCGTCGCGCGCCAGGGCGAATCCCGAGATCCAGTCCTCGTCGAGTGCATCGATGTCAGCCCCAAGGGCGGGCTCGTGGTCGGGGATGTAGGCGAGTGAGCTGTCGCCGTCCTCGATCCGGTAGCCGAGCGTCGGGCCGCGATGGGCTACCGAAGCGGCCCGGATTCGCGCCGAGCCGATCTCCCACTCGGTCTCCGGGGTGCTGCGGAAGGAGACGTCGCAGGGGAGCTCGCGCACCTCGACCGGCGAGAGCGGCGCCGAGATGTAGCGGGCGATGCGGTCGCGCAGCGAGGCATCGGGCGATGCGGGCCCCCAGATCACGATCTCGGTCTGGGGGCGGAAGGCGGGAGCGAAGAAGACCAGGCCCTGGATGTGGTCGAGGTGGAGGTGGGTGAGGAGGATGTGGAGGCGGGTCGGCTCGGTGGGCAGCGCCAGGCCGAGGTTGCGGATGCCGGTGCCGGCGTCGAGGGCCAGCAGCGAGCCGTCGGAAAGGGTCACGCCCACACACGAGGTGTTGCCCCCATAGCGGATCGTTTCCGGCCCCGGGGAGGGGATCGAGCCGCGTGTGCCCCAGAGCTCGACCTTCATCTCAGTGGCCCGTTCCGTTCGACGCCGCGGGCCAGAAGATGGCGATCGCGCCGCGTGAGCCGTGGGCGGTGAGGATCGGGAAGGCGGAGGCCTCGACCTGGTGGAGCATCCCGTCGGTCGAGCGGATCTTGAAGTTGCCGTGCGCGGGGCGGTCGTTGCGGACCGCGACCACAAGCGGCAGCTCGTCGTAAGGAATCGGCTCGTCGTCGCCGTCGAAGGGGCCGAACATCGAGCCCCACTCCTCCGCCCCGACGGTCCCCAGCTCCTCGAACCGTCTCCCCAGCAGGATTCCCGCGGCCTCGTTGTAGAAGACGAGGACTCCGCCCTCGTCCACCAGGAAGGCGGGAGTCGAGAGCGCCGACATCAGGTTGCGAGCAAGGATCAGCTCAAGGGGCTTTTGCGACACAGATGACACTTTAGATAGTTGGGATCGTCACAGCCATAGGTGGGCAGTTCGCCTGCAAGCCCAGGCACGAACCGTCCTGCCTTTGCTACCCCGACTGCGTGACTTTGATCACGCAGGGCCTTTATCCCAAATACCTCTGTTGCTGGGATGGTGACGGCGCCCCCGACGGCGCCGCCCCCTTTGCTCCGCTAGGGCTTCCTAGAGTTTGCCGATCTTGAAGATCTTCGTTCCGCAGTCGGGGCACACACCTTGGATCGCGGGGCGACCGTTTTTCATGGTCACCTGTTTGGCGTCCTTGATCTCGACCTTCTTCCGCTCTTTAACGCAGTAGCCCTCAGGCATTAGGGGGCCTCCTTTCGCTGCCGCTATCGGCAAAGCTCGCGTTTTGCGCGAGGTGGATTGCGGCGAATGTAACGGGGGGAGGGGACGTTGAGTCAGATCAATGTGCGATTACGCACAAGCGGCCTATTTCCCCTGTTGTTCTTCGGCCTGGCGTTTGAGGTCTTCCAGGACTTTTTCTTGCGCCTCATCGACTCCGGTCGCGCCTGTGCTCGGGCTTTTCGCAGCGTTGTCGCCTTTCCCACTCTGGCTCCCGCCGGACGAGGTGCCGCCCCCTTCGCCTTCGAGCGCTTGAACCTGCGCCTGGAGGGCTTTGAGTTCGGCTTCAAGGGTGGACACCTGGGCCGCGGCGCTTCCCAGCGCCCCTATCTCGGTGCCGCCGACCTGTCCTTCGATTTCGCCCTGGAGCGCCTGGACGTCACTCTCGCTCACCGCGTTGTCGCGGGTGTCGATGGCCAGGTAGATGGCCGCGCCCGCTCCCCCGATCGCGATCGTCACGAGAACGAGGAAGACGCGCGAGCGAATGCCGAGCTTGCGCTCGACCTCGCTGATCCATGCCCGCAGTCCATCCAGTGGCACGGATCTAACTTAGTCGAGAATCCCGCCCGGAGTTGCGTCAACTACCCTCCGGCCCCCAACCACCGAGCTTCCAAGGAGATTCCTCGCATGCCCGATGCAGTGATCGTCGATACCGTCCGCACGCCGATCGGCCGCGCCTTCAAGGGCTCGCTTGCCCAGCTGCGCCCCGAGGAGATGGGCGCCTACGTGGTCGACCAGCTTCTCGAGCGCAACCCGGAGGTCGATCCCGCCTTGGTCGAGGATCTCTTCTGCGGCTGCGGCATGCCGCAGGGCCTTCAGGCCTTCAACATTGGTCGGATCATCTCGCTGCTTTCCGAGAAGCTGCCGCAGACGGTCAACGGCGTCACCGTTTCTCGCTATTGCTCGTCCAGCCTCGACGCGATCCGCCACGCCGGCAACGCGATCAAGGCCGGCGAGGGCGACGTCTACATCGCCGCCGGGGTCGAGTGGGTGAGCCGCTACAACGAAGCTGCCGAGCCAGTTCGCGTCGACGATCGGAACGAGAAGCTGCTGGGCAATGACGGTCAGCCCAACGCCTACATCGAAATGGGCGAGACGGCGGTCAACGTCGCCAAAAAGTACGAGGTCAGCCGCGCCGACATGGACAAGTTCGCGCAGCGCTCCCAGGAACTGGCGGTGCGGTCCCAGGAGGACGGCTTCTTCGACCGCGAGATCGTCCCGGTGAAGCTGCCCGACGGCACCGAGGTCGCCAAGGACGACGGCCCGCGGGCGTCCTCGACGCTGGAGAAGCTCTCCGAACTGCCCGAGGCCTTCGGCGGCGGCGGCGTCACCGCCGGCAACTCCTGCCCGCTCAACGACGGCGCCGCAGCGGTGCTGCTGATGAGCGACACCAAGGCCAAGGAGCTGGGCCTGACGCCGCGCGCCCGCATCGTCACCGCCGCCACTTACGGCAACGAGCCCGAGCTGATGGGCGTCGCGCCGATCGGCGCGATCAAGAAGGTGCTCGACCGGGCCGGGATGACGATCGACGACG
>JBBDYO010000060.1:12135-17716 GCA_040901495.1 Solirubrobacterales bacterium | reverse complement strand
CGCAACTTCTCGATCATCGCCCACATCGACCACGGCAAGTCGACCCTGGCCGATCGCATCCTGGAGATCACCGGGGCCGTCGACCCGAAGAAAATGCAGGCGCAGATGCTCGACTCGATGGACCTCGAGCGTGAGCGGGGGATCACGATCAAGGCGCAGGCGGTGCGGGTCGAGTACAAGGCGTCCGACGGGCAGACCTACCACCTGCATCTGATCGACACGCCCGGGCACGTCGACTTCTCTTACGAGGTCTCACGCAGCCTCGCCGCCTGTGAGGGCGCTCTGCTCGTCGTCGACGCCGCCCAGGGGGTCGAGGCGCAGACGGTGGCCAACACCTATTTGGCGGTCGAGAACGGGTTGGAGCTGATCCCCGTCATCAACAAGGTCGACCTGCCCGGCGCCGAGCCCGAGCGGGTCGCTCGGGAGATCGCCGACCTCACCGGCGGGGACCCCGAGGAAGCGTTGTGGATCTCGGCCAAGACGGGGGAGGGGGTGGTCGAGGTGCTGGAGGCCATCGTCGAGCGCATCCCGTCCCCGAAGGGCGAGCCCACCGCTCCGACCCGGGCCCTGATCTTCGATTCCGAGTTCGACCAGTACCGCGGCGTGATCGCCTACGTGCGAATGGTCGACGGATCCTTCCGCAAGCAACAGCGGATCCTGGCGATGCAGAACGGCACCGAGGCCGACATCGACGACATCGGCTTCTTCAGGCCGGCAATGACCGGGGTGGAGGGGATGGAGGCGGGCGACGTCGGCTATCTGATCACCGGCATCAAGGACGTCGCCAAGCTGCGCGTCGGCGACACGCTGACCACCTTGGAGCACCCTGCCGGCGAGCCGCTGGAGGGCTATCGCGAGGTGCGGCCGATGGTCTTCTGCGGCCTCTTCCCGATCGATACCGATCGCTACGAAGACCTCCGCGACGCGCTCGAGAAGCTGGCTCTCAACGATGCGGCGCTGTCGTGGGAGCCCGAGACCTCCGAGGCGCTCGGGTTCGGCTTTCGCTGCGGCTTCCTCGGCCTCCTGCACATGGAGATCGTGCGCGAGCGCTTGGAGCGCGAGTACGGGCTCGACCTGCTGGCGACGACCCCCAACGTGCGCTACGAGGTCAACCTGATCGGCGGCCAGCACAAGGAGGTCCACAGCCCCACCGACCTTCCCGACCCCGGCTCGATCGAGTCGATCGAAGAGCCCTACATCCGGGCCACGATCATCGCCCCATCCGAGCAGGTCGGCGCCGTGATGGAGCTCTGCCAGGGGCGTCGCGGCACCCACGTCGACATGCACTACCTGAGCCCGCAGCGGGTGCAGATCCGCTACGACATGCCGCTCGCGGAGATCGTCCTCGACTTCTTCGACCTGTTGAAGTCCTCGACCCGCGGCTACGCCTCGCTCGACTACGAGCCGATCGGCAATCAGGTTTCCGACCTGGCGAAGGTGGACATCCTGCTGGCGGGCGACAAGGTCGATGCGCTCTCGATCATCGTCCATCGCGACTTCGCCTACGACCAGGGCAAGCGGCTGGTCGAGCGCCTGCGCAAGACGATCCCCCGCCAGCAGTTCGACGTCCCCGTGCAGGCGGCGATCGGCTCCAACATCCTTGCCCGCGAGACGGTCAAGGCAGTGCGCAAGGACGTCACCGCCAAGCTCTACGGCGGGGATGTGACTCGCAAGCAGAAGCTGCTGAAGAAGCAGAAAGCGGGCAAGAAGCGGATGAAGCAGGTGGGGAGCGTCGAGGTCCCGCAGGAGGCGTTCCTCGCGGTCCTGCAGATCGACGAGTAGTCATCGATCGATGACAGATAGGGTTCCCGCCCATGGCAATAAAGACTGAGGCAATAGGCAAGGAATGGCCCGCCACGACGTATGAGGTGGGCAAGGAGAAGATCGGTGAGTACGCGCGGGTGGTCGGGCTCGACAACCCGGTTCACTTCGATCGCGACGCCGCCAAGGCGGCCGGCTACCGCGACGTTGTCGCGCCGCCGATGTTCTGCGTGGTCTACAGCGCCCCGGCGCTGGGGCCGGCGATGTTCGACGACGAGGTGGGGATGAACTTCGCCGCGATGGTGCACGGCGGCCAGGAGTTCGAGTGGGGCGAGCCGGCCTGCTCGGGCGATGAGATCACCACCACATCGAAATGCCTGGAGATCTTCGAGAAGGACGGCAAGGGCTTCTACGTCTTCGAGACCGTCTCCGTCAACCAGAACGGCGAGCAGGTCGTGCGCGGCACCTGGACCAACATCGTCAGGGGGGTGTGAGATGGCTGAGCTGAACGCCGGAGACCAGATCGCCGAGGTCCGGGTGACTCCGGACAAGTACCTGCCGCACCGCTACGCGGGCGCGTCGGGTGACTTCAACCCGATCCACATCGACCCAGAGTTCGCGAAAGCGGTTGGGCTGCCGAACACGATCCTCCACGGCCTCTACATGATGGGGCTCGTCGCCCGCGCCAGCACCGAGGCGGCCGGCGGCGACCCGCGTGCGTTGAAGCGGCTCTCCGTCCAGTTCCGCGGGATGGGCGCGCCGGAGACGGAGATCGTCGTCACCGGCACGGTCAAGTCGGCGGAGGACGGCGTGGCCGTGGTCGACACGGTTGCCGCCCAGGGCGAGAACCAGACGATTCGCAACGCCGAGGCTGAAGTCGCGTTGTAGGAGCACCGGGTAACCCCTCCCAAAACGCTCGGCGGGAGCCTCGCTTGAGTGTTTTGGGAGGGGTCACCCGGTGCTCCTCCTAGACTTCGAAGCATGCTTTCCGATCGACAGGAGCTGATACTTCGCTTGGTGGTCGACTCCTACCTGGGGTCGGCAAAGCCGGTGGCGTCCAAGCAGATCGCCGAGGAGCCCGAAGTCAAGTGGGGTCCCTCGACGGTGCGCGCCGAACTGGCGGCGCTGGAGGCCGCCGGGTACCTGACCCATCCCCACACCTCGGCGGGTCGAATCCCGACCGACGCGGGCTATCGCCGCTATGTGGACCTGCTGTTGGAGTCGGGGACGCCACCGGCCGACACGGGGATGGAGCTGCGGGTCTCTCGCCTCCGGCGCGAGGTCGACGAGGCGATGCGGGAGACGACCGCGGCTCTCGTCCAGGTGACCGACCTGATGGCCCTCGCGACGGCCCCGCCCCCGACGATGGCGGCGACGATCCACCGGGTCGAGGTCCTGCGGCTCCAGGCGACCAAGGTGATGGTGATCGCGATCGCCTCGACCGGCGCCGTCGCGAAGCGGGTCTTCGATTTCGACGAGGCGGTCGACCCCGGCTTGGTCGAGTGGGCTTCGAGCTACCTGAACGAGTCGCTGGCCGGGATGAGCATCGGGGCGCGGATGATCGCCAACCGGCTTGAAGATCCCGAGCTCGACCGGGTCGAGGCCGGCTTCCTCGGCACGCTCGGCGGCGCGTTCACCGGGCTGGAGGACGAGTACGGTGACACGCTCTACATGGAGGGCGCCTCGCGGCTGCTCTCCGACGATCTGCCGGAGGCCGACAAGCTGATGGTCGCCCTGGAGGGGCGCGCGAGCGTGCTGGGGATGCTGCGCTCCGCTCTCGACGAGCGCAAGGTCTTCCTCTGGATCGGCGACGAGAACCCGCAGCCGGAGCTGCGCTCGGTCAGCGTCGTCGGGGCCAACTACGGCCTGGCGCATCGCAACCTCGGCTCGGTGGGCGTGGTCGGGCCGCTGCGGATGGACTACGCAACGGCGATCGCTTCGGTGCGCGGGGCCGCCCGTGAGCTGTCGCGGTACTGCGAGAGCGTCTACAGCAGCTGAGCCATGCCCGCCGACTACTACGAAACCCTTGGCATCGACCGGGGGGCCGATGAGGCAGAGGTGAAGAAGGCGTTTCGGCGCCTTGCCCGCGAACTGCATCCCGACGTCAACGACCACGATCCGGATGCGGAGGAGAAGTTCAAGCAGGCCGCCGAGGCCTACGAGGTCCTCTCCGACCCCGAGCGGCGCCGGACCTATGACACCTACGGCCACGAAGGCCTCCGCTCCGGTGGGTTCTCCCCTCGCAGCGCGGGCTTCGGCTCGATCGACGAAATCTTCCAGGCCTTCTTCGGTGGCGACGCGTTCGGGTTCGGAGGCGGGCAGGCCGGCGGCGGCGACATCGCGGTGGCGATCGAGATCAGCCTCGAGGAGGTTGCCTCGGGCGTGCGGCGGAAGATCGACTTCGACGCGGTCAGCGCCTGCGAGCATTGCCGTGGCAACGGCGCCGAGCCTGGGACGCCGATCGATACCTGTGAGCGCTGTGGCGGGGCCGGGCAGCTCCGCCAGGTGACCCGCACGCCGTTCGGGCAGATGGTGCGCGGCGTCGCCTGCGATGCCTGCGGGGGTGTTGGGAAGGTTCCTCAGACCCCCTGCAAAGAGTGCGGTGGCAGGGGTCGGGCCGCCGGGCGCAGGGCCCGGGAGGTGGATGTTCCCGCCGGGATCGAGAGCGGTCAGCGGATAAGGATCGCCGGCGCCGGCCACGCCGGCCAGGCCGGGGCGCCGCCGGGGGACCTCTACGTCGAAGTTCGGGTCGTCGAGGACGAGCGCTTCCAGCGCGACGGCGATGACCTGATCGCCATCGCCCCCCTTGCCGCGACCGAGGCGATGCTGGGCACGACCCTCACCGTTCCGACCCTCGACGGGGACCAGGAGGTGGAGGTCCCCGCGGGCACTCAGCCGGGGTCCCAGCAGGTCTTGCGCGGGGCTGGCCTGCCGCGCCTCGGCGGCGGTCGTCGCGGCAACCAGCGGATCCTCTTCAACGTGATCGTCCCCACCAACCTCTCCGAGGAGCAGCGCGAGCTGGCCCAGGGCCTCGACGAGACAATCGAGGCCGCGAACCTCGAGCCCTCGCACGGCGAGGGCTTCTTCAGCCGCGTCCGCCGCGCATTTAGTTGATTCGCCTAGCCGTCAGGTGCAGGCCGGAGCAGGCTGAGATCGTGCTGGCCGAGCTCACGGTGCTGGCCCCCAACGGCGTCGAGGAAGAGCACGGCCCCGACTACGTCGAATACGCGATCTACGGCGGCGAGGGCGAGCTGCCCGAGCTGGGTGAGATCGAAGTGGCGGCCGGCGACGGCCTCGTCGAGGTTGTCGCTACCGAGGTGCCCGACGATTGGGCCGACCGCTGGCAGGAGTTCCACAAGCCGGTGATGGTGGGCGGGCGCATCTGGCTGCGGCCCTCGTGGGAGGAGCCGCACGCGGACGCGATCGACTTGGTGGTCGACCCCGGCCGCGCCTTTGGCACCGGCGCCCACCCGACCACGCGCCTTTGTTTGGAGTTGCTGCTGGAGCTGGCCGAGGCGGGAGAGGCCAGTGGCCCGCTGACCGACCTAGGAACAGGCTCCGGCGTCCTAGCGATCGCCGCCACCAAGCTCGGCTGGAACCCAGTCAGCGGCTTCGACCACGAGCCAGCTGCGCTGGAGGCCGCCGCAGCCAACGCCATTGCAAACGGCGTCACCATCGAGCTAGAACGAATCAACCTCCGCGAACGGCTGCCTCCTCTTGCTACGACGACCGTTGCGAATCTGACCGCCCCCGTCTTGCGCGAGATCGCTGCTGAGCTCGGCGGGAGCCGGGGTGGGGCTCGCCGGAGCCTCCCCGTTGT
>JBBDYO010000060.1:0-12125 GCA_040901495.1 Solirubrobacterales bacterium | reverse complement strand
CCCCCCACCCCGGTTTCCGACACCCTCGTCTGCTCCGGTCTCCTGCCATCCGAGCTGGATGAGGTCGTCGCCTCCTTCGCACCCGCCGGCCTAGTCGAGGAGGAGCGCCGCATCGACGGAGATTGGGCCGGGCTGCTTCTGCGCAGAAGCTGAAAGGGACTTCAGCCGCCGGAGCGAATATGTTGTGCGCGATGCTCGCGACGATCACTGCCATTGGCATTGGCACGTTCATCCACGTGCTCGCCGTGGTGCTCGCCTTTGGGCCCACCTTCGGCTACGGCATCTTCATCGCGGTCGCCGAACAGAGTTCTCCGCGCAGTGTTCCAGCCGTTCTGCGCGGGATCCAGCAGACCGACCGTTTCCTGGTCCAACCAGGGCTCATCGTCGTCCTGGTGGCGGGCATCTACCTGCTGACCAAGCTAGACATCCCGGTTGAGGAAACGTGGATCAGCGTCGGCTTCGTCGCGATCATCGTCCTGTTTGGCATGTCGCACGCCTTCTTCGGGCCGAACGTCAAGAAGGCGCTGGGGCTGGCTGAGCGTGACCTCCAAGGCGGCGACACGCTCAGCGAGGAGTACGCGGCCGTCTCTCGGAAACTGGCCACTGGCGGGAAAATCACCGGCCTGATCGTCGCGGTCACGATCTTCTTCATGGTCGTCAGACCCTGACGACCCTGTCTTCTACGACCCCACAGCCGGCAGTCTCCCAGCCGATAGCGATGTTCGACTCTGGGGTCGGCGGCCTCACGGTCCTACACGAGTGCCTGGTTTCGCTGCCCGAGGAGGACTACGTCTATCTCGGTGATACGGCGATGTTTCCCTACGGGGACAAGGACACCGAGGAGCTGCGTGAGCGGATTCGCGCGATCTCCGAGTTGCTGCTTGGTGGCGGCGCGAAGCTGCTCGTGATCGCCTGCAACACCGCGACCTCGATCGGCGAGGACGTCGCCTGCGAGGTCGCCGCAGAGCACGGGGTGGAGGTGGTCCCGGTCGTCGAGCCGCAGGCAGAGATCGCGGCGGCGATCACCGACAGCGGCAAGGTGGGTGTTTTGGCGACGCCGAACACAGTCGAGAGCGGCGCCTACCGTCAGGCACTGGAAGGACAGGGCCGGGCGCTCGAGGTAACCGAGGTCGAGGCACCCGACCTGGCGCCGTTCATCCAGGACGGCTCTCCCTTCGACGAGGGGGTCGTGGAGATGGCCCGTGCCTACTGTGCGCCCCTCAAGGAGGCCGAGGTCGACACGCTGATCCTCGGCTGCACGCACTATCCCCTGGTCGCCCCGATGTTGCAGCGAATCCTCGGCCGCGACGTGCGCCTGGTCAGCGGCGGGCACGCGGTTGCGGCCGCCGTGCAGCGGACGCTGCAGCGCGGCGGGATCGCTCGCTCCCCGGACGGTGAGGGCGCCTACCGCTTTCTCTGCACGGGCGATGTCGAGTCGTTCCGCGGGCTGGGGACCCGCTTCTTACAGATGCCCCTCGGCGAGATCGAGCAGATCGCGCTGCCCAACACCTAACCTGTAGGCGATGAGCATTCTCGAGCAGGTTCAGGAGGACGTGCGCACGGCGATGAAAGCGGGCGAGCGGGAGCGTGCCTCGGCGCTGCGAATGATCGTCGACTCTCTCCAGAAGGACGCCAAGCTCGGTGACGGAGACGAGGTGGCGGTGCTGCAGCGCGAGCGCAAGAAGCGGATCGAAGCGGCTGAGGCCTACGGGGATGCCGGCCGTACCGAGCAGGCGACGGCCGAGAGCTCCGAGGCGGAGCTGATCGAGTCCTACCTGCCCGCGCAGCTCTCCGACGAGGAGCTCGCCGAGTTGGTCGACGCTGCCGTCACCGAGACGGGAGCAAGCGAGCAGAAGCAGATGGGCCAGGTGATGTCGGCGCTGATGCCGAAGGTGGGCGGGCGCGCCGATGGCAAGCGGGTCAGCGCGGCGGTGCGTGAGAAGTTAGATGCCTGACCCCGCGACCGTGCACACTCGGATGACGCGCCTGGCACTGCGCATCCCTGCGTCCTCGGGCTTGCCTTTGGCACCACCAAAGGCTGCGCCCTGCGTCCTTGGTCTGCTTGGCCAGGCTCGCCCCCGAAGTGCACACGGCCACGAGGCCAGGCATCTTGGCTCGTAGGCAGCTGACCCTGGACAACACGGTCGCCGCCGAGCTGGCGGGTTCCGAGGACGCGGTCCTGCGGGCGCTGCGCGGGAAGCTCGACTGCGAGTTCCACCTGCGCGGCAACGTGCTGACGCTCGACGGCGACTCCAACGACGTGCAGACCGCGGCCACCGTGGTCGATGAGCTGGTGGACCTGATCGAGCAGGGCCACGAGGTGGCCCCCGGGACGATCGAAGCGGTCGCCGGGGCCCTGGAGGCCGATGAGAACCCGGCGCAGATCCTCGAGGACGTCGTCTGGCGGCACCGCAACACCAAGGTCGCGCCGAAGACGCTCAACCAGAAGCGCTACGTCGACTCGATCCGACAGCAGACGATCACCTTCGGCATCGGCCCGGCGGGCACCGGCAAGACCTTCCTCGCCGTGGCAATGGCCGCGGCGGCGCTGGCCGAGCGCGAGGTGCAGCGGATCATCCTCACCCGTCCCGCCGTTGAGGCGGGGGAGAGGCTCGGCTTCCTGCCGGGTGACAT
Source organism: Solirubrobacterales bacterium (assembly GCA_040901495.1). GTDB lineage: Bacteria > Actinomycetota > Thermoleophilia > Solirubrobacterales > 70-9 > VRUE01. Next base: position 9,491 of record JBBDYO010000060.1, on the reverse strand, counting down.
CCAGGCCAAGGTCGATCCTTACCTGCGGCCGCTCTTCGACGCGCTCTACGACATGCTCGACCCCGACCGGGTCAACGGCTACTTCGAGCGCGGCGTGATCGAGGTGGCGCCGCTCGCCTTCATGCGCGGCCGGACCCTCAACGACTCCTTCGTGATCCTCGACGAGGCGCAGAACACGAGCCCGGAGCAGATGAAGATGTTCCTCACCCGGCTCGGCTTCAACTCGCGGATGGTGGTGACCGGCGACATCACCCAGATCGACCTGCCCACCGACCAGCGGTCCGGCCTGGTCGTCGTCAAGGACATCCTCGACGAGGTGCCCGACATCTCCTTCGTCCAGTTCGGCGGTGAGGACGTGGTTCGCCACAAGTTGGTCCAGCGGATAGTCGCCGCATACGACGAGCACGGAAACCGCGAGCGAGCCGCCCGAGCCGAACACGGGCCCACCCCGGGCACTTGAGCCTGGACTTGGGCGACGTCCCCTCCGAGCTGCGACCCGCGGCCGAGGCCGCGCTCGCGACCGCCGGCGTCGCCGATGGCCACCTCGCGGTCGAGCTGGTTGATGCCGAGCGCATCCGCGCGCTGAACCGCGAGCACCGCGGCATCGACGCGCCGACCGACGTCCTCGCCTTTCCCGTCGATGGGGCCGGCCCGGTCACCGGCCCGCGTGAGCTTGGCGACGTGGCGATCTGCCTCGAGCACTGCTCCGACGCGATTGAGGCGACCGTGCACGGCGTCCTCCATCTCTGCGGCTACGACCACGAGACCGACGATGGCGAGATGCTCTCCCTGCAGGCTCAAGCGATGGGGACGCTCGCATGACGCGCGCCGGCTTCATCGGCCTGGCTGGGCGTCCCAATGTCGGCAAGTCGACGCTGGTCAATGCGATCGTCGGCTCGCATGTGGCGATCGTCTCCGTGCGCCCGCAGACGACACGCCGGGCTATCCGCGGAGTCGCCACCGATACCGACGCCGGCCGCCAGCTCGTCCTCGTCGACCTGCCGGGCGTCCAGCGCCCGCGCGACGTGCTCACGGAGCGAATGCAGCACCGGGTCGAGCGGGAGCTGTCCGAATCGGACCTGGCCCTGATCGTCATCAACGGCGAGGAGGGAGTGGGCGCGGGCGATCGCTTCATCGTGCGAACCCTGCTCGAAGCCGGTGCCAAGCTGCCGGTGATCTGCGTGGTCAATAAGGCGGACAAGCTCGGGCCGAACGAGCTGGTCCCGGTGCTCGCCGAGGCCGCCGAGCTGGATGGGGTCGACGAGGTCTTTCCGATCAGCGCGCGCACCGGCGAGGGGTTGGAGCCCCTGGTGCAGCGACTGGGCGAGTTGGTGCCCGAGGGGCCCTACATGTACCCGCCGGAGGATCACAGCGACCAGTCGAGCGAGGTGCTGCTGGCCGAGCTGATTCGCGAGCAGGTGCTGAACCGGACCCGGCAGGAGATACCGCACTCGGTCGAGGTCTCGGTCAAAGAGATCGCCACCCGCGACGATGGCCTGGTCACAGTCCAGGCCCAAATCTGGGCGGAGACCGAGTCCCAGAAGGGGATCCTGATTGGCAAGGGCGGCGCCAAGATCAGCGAGATCGGAACCGCCGCCCGCCGTTCATTGGAAACCGAGCTGGAGGGCAAGGTCCACCTCGACCTCAAGGTCCAGGTCCGCCGCCACTGGCGCCGCGACGAGGGCCTACTCGATCGCCTCGGCATCGAGTAGTGAGGCGAGAAACCCGTGATATGGACGGATTTCTCGCCTCACCCCTCTACGATTGCTTGATGTTTGAGCAGGTGAAATTCGATGAGCGCGGGCTGGTGCCGTGCGTGGCGCAGGACTTCGCCAGCGGCGAGGTGCTGACCCTTGCCTACATGAACATGGAGGCATTGCGGCTGACCGCCGAGACCGGTGAGATCCACTTCTACAGCCGCTCGCGCGAGGAGATATGGCGCAAGGGGGAAACCTCAGGCAACGCCTTGAAGCTGCGCGGGCTCCGCTACGACTGCGACGGCGACGCGATCGTCGCATTGGTCGAGCCGACCGGGCCCGCCTGTCACACCGGAGAGCGCAGCTGCTTTTACCGCGAGCTCGACGGCGATGGCGAGCCGCCGCCCCACGAAGCGCTGGCCGCGCTGCAGCGGACCCTGCGCAGCCGCGCCGCCGAGCGGCCGGAGGGCAGCTACACGGTGAAGCTGCTTGACGACCCGCAGCTGATCGGGGAGAAGGTCGAGGAGGAGGCCGAGGAGGTGGCCCGTGCCGCGCGCGAGGAGTCAGACGAGCGCGTCGCCGAGGAGGCCGCCGACCTGCTCTACCACCTCAGCGTGCTGCTGGCCTCCCGCGATGTCCCGCAGAGCGCCGTGATGGAGGTGCTCAATGGCCGTCGCAGCTGACTCAGAGCTGCGGCTCGAGCCGAGCCTCGAGGAGGCGCGTGAGCTTGCCGCCCAGGGCAACGTTGTCCCGGTGCGCGCCCGCTTCGTCGACGACTGCGAGACGCCTGTCTCGGCTTTCCTGAAGCTCCGCGCGGGAGAGCCCGAGGGCGCCGCCTGCTTCCTGCTCGAGTCCGCGGAGCAGGGCCAGGTCGGCCGCTACTCCTTCGTCGGCATCCGCCCCCGTTCGGTGCTGCGCTGGAACGACGGCGTGCTGTCGGAGTGGAATGGAGCGGAGGCCGTCGGCAAGCCCGCCGAAACCCACGAAGCGCCTGACCCCTACGCGGCGGTTGCCGCCTACCTGGACCGGTTCAAGCCGGCGCCGGTCGAGGGGCTGCCGCCGTTCGTGGGCGGGGCGGTGGGGTTCTTCGGCTACGACCTGGTCCGCACGGTCGAGCCGCTCGGCGAGCCGAACGACGACCCACTTGGGCTGCCCGACCTGGCGCTGATGGTCACCGACGTGCTGCTCGTCTTCGACCACCTGCGCCACGAGCTGACGATCATGGCCTGCGCCTTCGCCGATGAGGACGGGGGAATCGAGGCGGCATACGGTCGCGCATCCGAGGCGATCGCCGACGTGCGCCACCGGCTGCGAGCGGCCGTTCCCGTCCCGGATGCCGCCGCCGTGGCCGAGCCGCCCCACTTCGCCTCCAACATGGAGCGCGAGGAGTTCGAAGCGGCGGTAGAGCGAATCGTCGAGTACGTCCATGCCGGCGACGCCTTCCAGGTCGTCCCCTCGCAGCGCTTCTCCGCGTCGGCGCCGGTCGAGGCCTTCTCGATCTACCGCGGGCTGCGGGCGGTCAACCCCTCGCCCTACATGTACTTCCTCGAGTTCGGCGACTTCCAGATCGCCGGCGCCTCGCCGGAGCCGCTGGTCAAAGTCAACGGGCGGCAGGTCGAGACCCGTCCGATCGCCGGCACCTATCCGCGCGGCGCCAGCGAGGAGGAGGACCGCCGTCTGGCCGAGCGCCTCGTCAACGATCCCAAGGAGCGCGCCGAGCACGTGATGCTGGTCGACCTTGGCCGCAACGACCTTGGCCGCGTTTGCGAGTACGGGTCGGTGACGGTGGACGAGCTGATGGTCGTCGAGACTTACTCGCACGTTCTGCACATCGTCAGCCAGGTCTCGGGGACGCTGCGCGACGGCGTCAGTGCGATGGACGTACTGCGCTCGGCGCTGCCCGCCGGCACCCTCTCCGGCGCTCCGAAGGTGCGGGCGATGCAGATCATCGACGAGCTGGAGCCGATCAAGCGCTGCTCCTACGGCGGTGCGATCGGGTACCTCTCCTGGAGCGGAGACCTCGACACGGCGATCCACATCCGCACCGTCGTCGTCAAGGATGGCCAGGTCCACGTGCAGACCGGCGGCGGCACCGTCGCCGACGCCAAGCCGGCCTATGAGTACAACGAGTCGGTCAACAAGGCGAAGGCGGTCTTCCGCGCAGTCGAGCTCGCCTGCGAGCAACCGGATTGGCCATGAAGGTCCTCGTCATCGACAACTACGACAGCTTCACCTACAACCTCGTCCAGTACCTGGGGGAGCTGGGGGCCGAGCTCGAGGTGGTTCGCAACGACAAGGCCACTGCGCAGGAGCTGCTGGATCGGGGTGCCGACCGCCTCGTCGTCTCGCCGGGCCCGTGCACGCCGGCCGAGGCCGGAATCTCGGTCGAGGCGATCCGCGTCTTCGCCGAAGCCGGCACGCCGGTGCTCGGCGTCTGCCTCGGGCACCAGTCGCTGGTCGTCGCCTTCGGCGGACGGGTCGTCGTCGGCGAGCCGATCCACGGCAAGGACGCCGAGGTCGAGCACGACGGCCGCACGATCTTCGCCGGCCTGCCCAGCCCGCTGGTGGCCGGCCGCTACCACTCGCTCGTCGCCGCGCCGGACTCGGTGCCCGACGCGCTCGAGGTCAGCGCCACCTACGGCGACGTGGTGATGGGCGTCCGCCACCGCGACCTGCCCGCCGAGGGGGTCCAGTTCCACCCCGAGTCGGTTCTCACACCGCAGGGCAAGCACCTGCTGGCGAACTTCCTCGGAGAGGGGGTGTCCTCCAATGGCGCCCAATGATGTCCTCACGCGGGCGATCGACGCCGTCTGCTCGGGTGACCACCTGACCGCCGACCACGCTGCCGCGGTCCTCGCCGAGATCATGGAGGGACGGGCGGGCGAGGTGCAGACGGGAGCCTTCCTCGTCGCCCTGCGGGCCAAGGGCGAGACTGTCTCCGAGCTCGTCGGACTGGCTCGGACGATGCGCTCGCTCGCGGCCCCGGTCGAGACCTCTCGCACGGACCTCGTCGATACCGCCGGCACCGGCGGCGGCCCCTCGACCTTCAACGTCTCGACGACCGCCGCCCTGGTCGCCGCCGCCGCGGGCTGCGCGGTCGCAAAGCACGGCAACCGCTCGAACACCCCATGCGGGTCGGCCGAAATTCTCGAGGCGCTGGGGGTCAACATCGACCTCGACCCGGCGCAGGTGGGACGGTGCATCGACGAGGTCGGCTTCGGCTTCATGTTCGCGCCGCGGCACCACGCGGCGATGGCCCATGTAGTGCCGGTCCGCAAGGAGCTTGGGGTGAGGACGATCTTCAACTTCCTCGGGCCCCTGACCAACCCGGCCGGGGCGCAGCGGCAGCTGCTCGGCGTCTCCGACCGCCACTATCAGGAGACGGTCGCCGAGGCGCTGGTCGGCCTCGGAGCGGTGCGGGCGATGGTGGTGACGGCGGAGGACGGCCTCGACGAGCTCTCGATCTCCTCCCGCACCAGGGTGATCGAGATCGCCGACGGCGGCACCAAGGAGTGGTTCGTCGAGCCCAGCGAGTTCGGCCTCGCCGCGGCGGAGCTGGACGCTGTTGCCGGGGGCACGCCAACCGAGAATGCTGCCGTCTCACGTGCGGTGTTGGGGGGCGAGACTGGCCCCCGCCGCGACCTCGTGCTGCTCAACGCCGGTGCGGCGATCTACGTCGGCGGCGAGGCCGATGACCTCGCGCAGGGTGTCGAGAAAGCCGCTGAATCCGTCGACAGTGGGAGCGCCCGTGAGCTGCTCGACCGGTTAATTGCAACAAGTAAGGACCTCGGTGACTAGGCTTCCGTCTCTCAAGTGGGAATGATCGAGCAGCTCATCGCCGCTGCGCGCGACGGGGTCAACCAGCGTTGCCAGCAGATTCCTCAGTCGGACCTCGAGTCCAGGCTGCCTGAACGCGGTGAGGACCGGCCCTTCAACGAGGCGCTGGTTCGGCCCGGCCTCTCCGTGATCGCGGAGTTCAAGCGCCGCTCGCCGAGTGCCGGTGAGATCTCATCCACCGCGACGGTCGCCGAGCAGGTCGGGGCCTACGAGCGCGGAGGAGCGGCGGCCCTCTCGGTCTTGACCGACGAGCCCCACTTCGGCGGCTCGCTCGAAGACCTGCGGGTGGCGCGGGAGGCCTGTGACCTGCCGATCCTGCGCAAGGACTTCATCGTCGATCCCTACCAGCTCTTTGAGGCGGCGGTGAACGGCGCCGACGCGGTGCTGCTGATCGTCCGGGCGCTCAGCGATGAGGAGCTGGAGGGCCTATATGGGATGGCGCGAGGGCTCGACCTCGACTGCCTGGTCGAGGTCCACGATGAGCCGGAGCTGGAGCGCGCGCTTGCGATCGACGCCGACGTGATCGGGATCAACAACCGAAACCTCGACGAGGGCACGGTCAACATCGCCACCACCTATGAGCTGATGCCCGACGTGCCGGCGGGAAAGACTGTGGTCGCCGAGAGCGGCATCTCGGCGCGGGCCGAGCTGGAGGAGCTGGAGCGGGTGGGCGTTGACGCGGTCCTAATCGGCTCGGCGCTGATGCAGGCCACCGACCCCGAGGCGTTGACGCGGCAATTCACCGGCGCCGAGGAAGGCACCAGCGAACACCATCTGCCTTAGCGACCTCCGTCGCGATGCGGCTCATCGCGAGATTTAGAAAGTCTTTGAAGCGCCTTTAGACAGAGCTGACCGCCCACCGCCACCATCGTTCCGATGGGTCGCGCAAAACTCTTCCTCAGGACACCGTTCGTTTCGGCGCTGATTGGCGGAGCCGTGGTCGGCGTCTTCGGCTGGGTCGCGATCTCCGCCGGTTGGGTCGAGGCCGAGAGCGCCGCGCCTCCCACGGCGATCGCGCCGCTCACCGCGCCGGTCGTCAGCCATGACGACGGCGATACCAACCTCGTCAACCAGATCTATCGCCGGGACGGGCGGGGCGTCGCCTTCATCGAAGCCAAGGGCCCGGTTGAGGAACCCGCGCCGCTCGGCCCCTTCGGCCAGCCCGAAGGCGGTGGCATGGCGACGGGGTCGGGCTTCCTGATCGACACCGACGGCCACATCGTCACCAACAGCCATGTGGTCGAGGGGGCGGAGCAGGTCGAGGTGACGCTCGGCTCCTCCGACACCAGCTATACCGCCGAGATCGTCGGCACCGACCCGGCGACGGACATCGCCCTGATCAAGGTCGACGCGCCGGCTGACCAGCTCCATCCGCTGGCGCTGGGCGACTCCTCGAAGGTTCAGGTGGGCGACCCGGTGGTGGCGATCGGCAACCCCTTCGGGCTCGACCGCACCGTGACGAGCGGCATCGTCTCGGCGCTGCAGCGCCAGATCCAGGCGCCGAACGGATTTGCCATCTCGCACGTGATCCAGACCGATGCGGCGATCAACCCGGGCAACTCGGGCGGGCCGCTGATCGACACCTCGAGCAGGGTGATCGGGATCACCTCCCAGATCCAAACCGATGGCAGCCGCGGCAACGTCGGCATCGGCTTCGCCGTCCCGGTCAACACGGCGCGCGACGTGGTCCGCCAGCTTCAGGGGAGCGGCGAGGTCAGGCACGCCTACCTCGGGCTCAGCGGCGGGAGCATCACCGCGGACCTGGCGCAGGTGCTGAAGCTGCCGGTCGACGAGGGGGTCCTCGTTTCCGAAGTCGTGCCGGACGGTCCAGCCGACAAGGCCGGGATCGAGGGCGGGACGACATCGGCGACGATCGAAGGCGCCGACCTCCTGCTCGGCGGGGACGTGATCACCAAGATCGACGGCAAGAAGGTGTCTGGAATGGACGAGGTGATCAATCTGGTCAACGCCGCGGCGGCGGGCGACAAGCTGAGCGTGACCGTCCTGCGCGACGACTCCACCGAGACGCTGGCCGTGACGCTTGGCGTCCGCCCCGACTCGGTCCGCGACACCCAGGCCCCTCCTTCTCGCTAGCCGCGAGGATCGGCTTCCGTACCCTGGAAGGGTGCGGGTAAAGATCTGCGGAATCACGAACATCGACGACGCCGCCGAGGCGGTGCGTCTCGGTGCCTGGGCAATCGGCCTCGTCCACTACGAGCAGAGCCCAAGGCGATGCGATCCGGCCGATGCGGCGGCGATCGGCGCTGCCTTCCGCCGCAAGTGCGAGGTCGTGGGGGTGTTCGTCAACCCCGAGCTGGAGGAGGTCGACAAGGCGGTTGAAAACGCCGGCTTGACGATGGTCCAGCTGAACGGGGAAGAGGGGCCCGCGTTCTGTGCCGAGACTGCACGCCGGACCGGGGCCAAGGTGATCAAGGCGGTCCACGTCTCCAGCGCCGCCGACGTTCACGCTGCCGAGGCCTTTCGCACCGATTACCACCTGTTCGACCGCCGCGGCGACGGCCTCTGGGGCGGCACGGGCAAAAGCTTCGATTGGGGACTGTTGAGCGCGCACCGCTCCGAGGTGCCGGCGATCGTCGCTGGCGGGCTGCGTCCTGAGAACGTCGCCGAGGCGATCGCCGTCGCCCGCCCATTTGCTGTCGATGTCGCCAGCGGCGTCGAGGCGGAGCCCGGGCGCAAGGACCACTCCGCGATGACCGCGTTCTTCGAATCGGCCCAGGCGGCTAGCGTTCCACTGCAATGACCGCCGTCGAGGAGAGATTCGGCCCCTACGGGGGCCGCTACGTCCCTGAGACGCTGATCGCCGCTCTCGACGAGCTCACCGCCGCGTGGGGTGAGGCCCGCGAGGACGAGGCGTTCCTCGAGCGGCTGGGGTCGCTGCACCGCGACTTCATCGGGCGCCCGACGCCGCTGTACCCGGCCGAACGGCTGTCCGAGCGCGTGGGGGGAACCGTCTACCTGAAGCGTGAGGACCTCGCCCACACGGGCGCCCACAAGATCAACAACGCGATCGGGCAGGCACTGCTCGCCCAGCGGATGGGCAAGCCGCGCGTGATCGCCGAGACCGGCGCCGGGCAGCATGGCGTCGCGACCGCGACCGCCTGCGCGCTGTTCGGCCTGGAGTGCGTCGTCTACATGGGCACCGAGGACATTCGCCGCCAAGCGCCCAACGTCGAGCGGATGCGGCTGCTGGGGGCGGAGGTCGCCCCGGTCGACGCGGGCGCCCGCACTCTGAAGGAGGCGGTGAGCGCCGCGATCCGCGACTGGGTCGCCAACGTCGAGACGACCCACTACGTGATCGGCTCCACGGTCGGCCCGGCGCCCTTTCCGGCTCTGGTCCGCGACCTGCAGCGGGTGATCGGCGACGAGGCGCGCGAGCAGGCCCTCGCGGTCGAGGGCGCCCTTCCGGCTCGGGTGATCGCCTGCGTCGGCGGCGGCTCCAACTCGATCGGCATCTTCACCCCGTTCATCGACGACTCCGACGTCGAGTTGATCGGCGTCGAGGCGGCCGGGGAGGGGCTCGACACCGATCGCCATGGCGCCTCTCTGGGGGCCGGCCGCACCGGCGTTCTGCACGGCTCGCTCTCCTCTGTGATCGCCGACGCCGACGGACAGATCCTCGAGGCCCACTCGGTCTCGGCCGGCCTCGACTACCCAGGCGTTGGCCCCGAGCACGCTCACCTGCGCGACACTGGGCGCGCCACCTACACGGCGGTGACCGACGCCGCGGCGCTTGCTGCCTTCGGTGAGCTCTCGCGCCTGGAGGGGATCATCCCTGCGCTCGAGTCCGCCCACGCGATCGCCTGGGTGCTCGAGAACGGCGGCGGCGAGGGCTACGACATCCTCTGCCTCTCCGGACGGGGGGACAAGGACCTAGCCGAGGTGGTCGAGCAGGGGGGGGGGGGGGGGGGGGGGGGGGGGGGGGGGGGGGGGGGGGGG
>JBBDYO010000059.1:0-18720 GCA_040901495.1 Solirubrobacterales bacterium | reverse complement strand
ACATCTTCTCCACGCAGGACCACGCCGCCGCCGCGATCGCCGCCGCCGGCATCCCGGTCTTCGCTTGGAAAGGCGAGACCCTGGAGGAGTATTGGTGGTGCACCGAGCAGGCCTTGCTCTGGCCCGACGAGGGAGGCCCGAACATGATCCTCGACGACGGCGGCGACGCGACGCTGCTCGTCCACAAGGGGGTTGAGTTCGAGAAGGCCGGCGCCGTGCCGGACCCCGCTTCGGCCGACTCGGAGGAGTTCCGGATCGTGCTCGAGACCCTGCAGCGCTCCCTCGAGGCAGACCCGCAGCGCTGGACCCAGATTGCCGAGGGGATCAAGGGGGTCACCGAGGAGACGACGACCGGCGTGCACCGGCTCTACCAGCTGGCTGAGACCGGTGATCTGCTCTTCCCGGCGATCAACGTCAACGACTCGGTCACCAAGTCGAAGTTCGACAACCTCTACGGCTGCCGCCACTCGCTGGTCGACGGGATCAACCGCGGCACCGACGTGATGATCGGCGGCAAGGTCGCCGTGATCTGCGGCTACGGCGACGTCGGCAAGGGCTGCGCCGAGTCGCTGCGCGGCCAGGGCGCCCGCGTGATCGTCACCGAGATCGACCCGATCTGCGCCCTGCAGGCGGCGATGGAGGGCTACGAGGTGCGCACGCTCGAGGAAGTCGTCGAGACCGCGGACATCTTCGTCACCGCCACCGGCAACCGCGACATCATCACCGTCGGCCACATGGCGCGGATGAAGCACAACGCGATCGTCGGCAACATCGGCCACTTCGACAACGAGATCGACGTCGCCGGGCTCGAAGCGTCTGCCGCCGAGAGGGTCAATATCAAGCCACAGGTCGACGCGTGGCGCTTCCCCGACGGCCACTCGATCATCCTGCTCTCCGAGGGTCGCCTGCTCAACCTCGGCAACGCGACCGGGCACCCGAGCTTCGTGATGTCGAACTCGTTCACCAACCAGGTGATCGCGCAGATCGAGCTCTACGGCCGGCCCGACGGGTTCACGGCCAAGGATGTCACCGTCCTGCCCAAGCACCTCGACGAGAAGGTTGCCCGCCTTCATCTCGATGCCCTCGGTGTGAAGCTCACCGAGCTGACCGACGAGCAGGCCGCTTACCTCGGCATTCCCGCCGACGGGCCATACAAGCCCGACCACTACCGCTACTAAGCAGAGTCGATGAAGGCGATGATCCTCGCAGCCGGGCTCGGCACCCGGCTGCGGCCGATCACCTACGCGATGCCAAAGCCGATGGTGCCGGTGCTGAACCGGCCGGTGATGGAGCACACCGTGCGCCTCCTGGCCCGACATGGCTTTACGGAGGCGATCGCCAACCTGCACTGGTTCCCCGAGCTGATCGAGGGCCGCTTCGGCGACGGGTCGGAGTTCGGGCTCGACCTCTCCTACAGCCACGAGGATCGGCTCCTGGGGACCGCCGGGGGCGTCCGCAAGGCCGCCGGGTTCCTCGGCGACTCCTTCCTGGTGGTCGCGGGCGACGCGCTCACCGACCTCGACTTCGGGGCGATGCGCGAGTTCCACGAGGCCCATGACGGGGTCGCGACGCTGGCCACCAAACGCGTTGCCGACACCGACCAGTTCGGGGTTGTCATCGCGGGCGAGGACGGGCGCATTCAGGGCTTTCAGGAGAAGCCCGATCCCGCCGAGGCGCTCTCCAACCTCGCCAACACCTGCATCTACATGTTCCGCTCCGAGGTCTTCGACTACTTCCCCGAGCCGGGGACGAGCGCGGCGGCAAAGCCGGACGACGCGGCGGAGTTCGCCGACTGGGCGATGGATGTCTTCCCGGCACTGCTCGAGAACGACGTGCCCTTCTACTCCCACGAGATTGACGCCTACTGGAACGACATCGGCAACCTCGAGGAGCTGCGCGAGGGGAACCTCGACGCCCTGCACGGCAAGGTTGGGGTGGACCCAGCCGCGCCGGAGGTCGCTGACGGAGTGCAGGCCGCGAGCCCCCTTGGCGACGCCGAGGTGACGGCGCCGGCCGCGATCGGCGCGCGCGTGGAGCTGGGGGAGGGCGTTCGCATCGATGGGCCGGCGGTCGTCGGCGACGGGTGCCGAATCGGGGCGGGGGCCCACATCCGCGACGCGATCCTGCTCGAGGGCGCCGAATTGCCGGCGGGGGCGATCCAGATCGGCGGGATCGCCGCCCGCGCCACCACCGCGTGACGGAATTTGACTGGCGCTTGACATTCTGCGCGCCACGCGTGCGTCGCCGCTCAGCAGGATCGGGCGATGCGCTGGCTGCGAGTCGCCGTACGGGTTCTGGTGCCGCCGCGCTGTGCGGCGTGCGGGCGCTCCTGCCCGGTGGAGGCGGTTGTGTGCGCGCACTGTGCGCGACGGCTCGCCGAAGCGGAGCCGCTCTCAGGGGCCGGACCGCCCGGTGTGGACCGCGCCTGGTCGTCGGCCGCTTACGAGGGCGCTGCCCGCGATCTCGTCACGGCGCTGAAGTTTCGCCGCCTTCTGCCCGTCGCCGACCTAATGGCGGATCGCATCAGGTGGCTTGCGCCGGGCGATTTGCTCAGCGGCACGATCGTGCCCGTTCCTCCCGCGCGGATTCGTGCGATGCGCAGGGGGTTCGATCCGGCGGGTGAGCTCGCCGCGGCCTTAGCGGAGGGGCTGGGCACCCCGCTCTGCCCATGCCTGGCGCGCAGTGGGGGCAGTCGTCAGGTGGGGAAGGGACGCGCCGAGCGGATCGGGCGTCCACCGGCGATTCGAGCCCGAGGAGAGGCGCCTCGCAGCGCCCTCCTCGTCGACGACGTGCTGACCACCGGGGCAACGCTCTCGGCCTGTTCTCGGGCGCTGAGGGAGGCTGGGGCCGTGCGGGTCGTCGCCATCACCTTTGCCCGCAGGCCGTAGACGGTTAATCACGGATCAGCATCTAGGCCTTGTCTCGGCCGGCCGGCGGGCGTAGCATCGGGGGACCAGACCCCGAAGGAGGCACATATGCGGATCGAGATACGTGGTCGCAATATGGAAGTCGACGATGAACTTCGGGAGCATGTGCTGAAACGGTTCCGCCGGGTCGGCAAACAGGTTTCGGAGCTTGCCACGCTCGATGTCGAGCTCACGGAGGAGCGCAACCCGTCGATCGCCGACAGCCAGGTCGCCGAGGCGACGCTGCGGTTGAAGGGCGTGACGCTGCGCGCTCGCGAGGCCTCTCCCGAGATGACCCACACAATCCACGAACTCGCTGAGGACATCCGCCGCCAGGTCAAGAAACACCGCGCACGGCGCCGCAAGCGCCGCCAAACCCGCAGCGCTGTAGGCCGCTTGCGAGGCCACCCAGCCAGCTGATTGCCGAAGGAGAGGTCCGGCGCCGGACCTCTCCCCCCATCGCTACCCTTGACCGATGGCTACGGCTAGGGACATGGTCACTCGCGCGCTCCGGGTCGGGGAGGGGCGCAAGTTCAAGGCGTACGAGAAGCGCGCCGAGAAGATCAACGCCATCGAGCCGGAGATGGAGCTGCTCGATGACGAGGAGCTCCGCTCAGAGGCAGATGCGCTTCGCAAGCGGGCTCGCGACGGCGAGTCGCTGGACGATCTGCTGCCCGAGGCGTTTGCGCTGACCAGGGAGGCGGCTCGTCGCTCGATTGGGCAGCGCCACTTCGACGTTCAGCTGATCGGCGGGATGGTTCTCCACGACGGGGCGATCGCCGAGATGAGGACCGGCGAGGGAAAGACGCTGACCGCGACCCTTGCAGTCTTCCTCAACACCCTCGCCGGAAACAGCGTCCACCTCGTCACGGTCAACGACTATCTGGCGCGTCGCGACTCCGAATGGATGAAGCCGATCTATGAAGCGCTGGGGGTGAGCGTCGCCGCGATCCAGGACCCGGACGAACCCGATGAGCGCCGCCAGAAGTACGCCTGCGACGTCATCTACGGCACCAACTCCGAGTTCGGCTTCGACTACCTGCGCGACAACATGGCCAGCGCCCTCGAGTACTGCGTGCAGCGCGGCCACCACTTCGCCGTCGTGGACGAGGTCGACAACATCCTGATCGACGAGGCGCGCACGCCGCTGATCATCTCGGGCGCTCCCGAACAGGCCGCGCAGACCTACTACACGTTTGCCCGTCTCGCGAAGCAGATGGTCGGGGAGGAAGCCAAACAGAAACTCAAATCGCTTGGCGAAAGCAAAGACACCTCCGGAGTCGACTACGACTACGAGTACGACGAGAAACACAAGACGGTGGCGCCGACCGAGCGCGGTGTGCAGCGGGCGGAGGAGTTCGTGGGGGTCGACAACCTCTACCTGGCCGAGCACGGCAGTCTCGTCAACCACCTCAACCAGGCGCTGAAGGCCGAGTCTCTCTACAAGCGCGACAAGGACTACGCCGTGATCGACGGAGAGGTGATGATCATCGACGAGTTCACCGGCCGCATCCTCGAGGGGAGGCGCTGGTCGGAGGGCCTGCACCAGGCGGTCGAGGCGAAGGAGGGCGTCGCGATCCGCGAGGAGAACCAGACGCTCGCCACGATCACACTGCAGAACTACTTCCGCCTCTACGGCAAGCTCTCCGGGATGACCGGTACGGCCCTGACCGAGGCGACCGAGTTCATGAAGATCTACAAAGTGCCGGTGGTCGAGGTCCCGACCAACCGGGCGATGGTCCGGATCGACGCCAACGACCAGATCTTCAAAACCAAGGAGGGCAAGTGGAAGGCCGTGCTCGACGAGATCGTGGCTCGTCACGAGCGCGGTCAGCCGGCCCTCGTCGGCACGGTCTCGGTGGAGGTATCGGAGATGATCGCCGGCGAGCTGAAGCGCCGCGGGGTCGAGCACGCGGTGCTGAACGCAAAGCCCGAGCACGCCGAGCGAGAGGGTGAGCTGATTGCCCAGGCCGGCCGTAAGGGTGCGGTGATGATCGCCACGAACATGGCGGGTCGCGGCGTTGACATCAAGCTTGGAGGCGATCCCGAGCAGCTGGCGGTGCACGAGCTGAAAAAGCAGGGCCTCGCTCCGGGCGCCGACGGCTACGAGGAGGCGCTGGCCGAGAAGATCGCCGAGCTGGAGCCCCACTGCGCGGCCGAGGCAGAGGAGGTGCGAGAGTTGGGCGGCCTTTTCATCTGCGGCACCGAGCGCCACGAGTCGCGCCGCATCGACAACCAGCTCCGCGGTCGCTCCGGGCGCCAGGGCGACCCCGGCGAGTCTCGCTTCTTCCTCTCCGCCGAAGACGACGTGATCCGGCTCTTCGCCGGCGATCGCATCTACAAAATCCTCGATCGCCTTGGGCCGGTTGACGAGGATGGCGCCGAAGTGCCGCTGGAGGCGGGCATGCTGACCAAAACCGTCGAGGGTGCCCAGAAGAAGGTCGAGGAGCAGAACTTCCTACTCCGCAAACGCGTGCTCGAGTACGACGACGTGATGAACGAGCAGCGGCGGATCGTCTACAAATACCGTCGCCAGATCCTCGAGGGCCGCGACATGTCGGATGTCGCGCGGGAGGAGCTGGAGAAGGTGATCGAACGCCTGGTCGACGAGTACACGCCTGGAGAGGATCTCGAGCAGTGGGACATGCCCGAGCTCGAGCAGCAGCTGCGGCAAATCTGGCCGGTAAGCATCGAGGTCGCCTCAATGGCCCCCGAGACAGTGGACCGGGAAAAGCTCAAGGACGAGCTCGACGTCGACGCGATGAGTGCCTACGACGAGCGGGAGGCGCAGGTGGGCGAGGAGGTCCTGCGCTATATGGAGCGCTCGCTGCTCCTCCAGGTGATCGACAACCGCTGGCGCGAACACCTCTTCGACATGGACTACCTGCGCGGGGGCATCCACCTGCGTGGCATCGCGCAGATCGACCCGCTCGTCGCCTACAAAAACGAGGGCTTCGTGATGTTCGAGGAGCTGATGCACTCGATCTGGGAGGAGTTCAGCAAGCTGATCTTCCGCGCCGAACTGACGGTCGACCCATCGCAGCTCCGCGGTCCTGTCATGGCGAATGCCGATGGGGAACCACAGGCACTCGATTACTCGGGCGGCACCATGGAGGGACAGCCCTCGGCCCTGCAGCAGGTTGCGAGTGGTGAAGTGGAAGCCGTCGCCGCCGCGCCTCGGCCCCAGCAGGGCGGCAACGGGGCGGCTGCACCGGAGGTCGTCGAGACCGTCGTCAAAGGCGAGCACGAGAAGGTCGGTCGCAACGATCCGTGCTGGTGTGGGTCCGGGAAAAAGTACAAGAAGTGTCACGGAGCCTGAGCCCATCCCGGTAGGGGTTTCACTTAACTTTTTTTGAAGGACCGGGGTGGTCGTCCGAGGGCGTTGCCGCAAAAAAAGTACAAGACGTTCCACCCCTACCGGGATGGGCTCCGCGCGTAAGCTGGCGGCTAATGAGTCACGATCCGGTTCGCGAGTTCATCCGGGCGTTCAACGAGCGTGATCTGGATGCGTTCGTGGCTGTGCTCGATCCTGAGGTCGAGCTCCATTCCATGCGGGGGCTGCGGAAGGGAAAGGAGGCGGCGCGCCTGTGGGCGACGCGGCCACCCGGGGGCGTGCAGCAGACGATCGACCTGGAGGCGCTCTACGAGGACGGGACCGAGTCGGGCGGGGGGTCGGCGGTGGCGCTGATCCGGCGGGGGTGGCACTGGGATGAAGACGGGTCGCCGGCTGGCGAGGACGAGATGGCCTGGCTGTTCGAGCTGCGCGACCACAAGGTGCGAAGCTGGCGACCCTTCGAGGACCGGGCGGAGGCTTTACGGGCGGGTGGCTTCGAGCACGGAACCGGATAAAGAACCTGTCTCAAACTCCCCACGCACGCCTGGCGACTGGTCGATCGTCACATCGCACGTGAGCACCTCGCCGCACCGCTGCGCGGTTCTACCCCCCTATAGGGGGTAAAGATCGCGCAGCGGTGGGAGAGGCGGCAAAGGAATCACCGACTGTCCTCGGGATGTGTGGCGCTGCGCCGTAGTGCCCGCAAGTCCTTCAGTCGATCGCTCCGCGCTCAACGCAGGGCTGCGGGAAAGGCGCAGGGCTGCGGGAAAGGTCTCACGTCCACAACCTGAGCCAACCGGATAGCCAAGAGCGCTGCTATTCGGGCTCCCTGCGTTCTTGCCCCGCTTGGTCCGGTGTTCGCTAGGCGCACACGCTGAGGTCTGAGACAGGTTCTTAGGCGTACCATCGGGTGCGTGGAGTCGGTTGCCGCAACCAACAAGGAGACGGTCGAGGCCTGGAGTGGGCCGCTGTTCGACCGCTTCGTCCAGTTCCGCGACCTCGTGACCGCCGGGCTGGGAGCGCACGGAGAGGCGGCGATGGAGGCCCACCCACCACGGCCCGGCGACAGGGTGCTCGACTTGGGCTGTGGGTTTGGCGACACGACTCAGCGGCTTGCCGCACTGGTCGGCCCCGACGGGGAAGCGGTTGGGGTCGACGTCTCGGAGCCGTTTGTCGAGCAGGCGTGCAAGGAGGCTGAGGGCACGGGCATCGACAACGTTCGCTTCATGACCGGGGATGTCCAGGTCACCGAGTTTGAGCAGAGCTTCGACTACGCCTTCTCGCGCATGGGGATCATGTTCTTCGCCAACCCGGTGCAGGCGCTTCGCAACGTTCGCGCGGCACTTGTTCCCGGAGGGCGACTCTGCGCTGTCGTTTGGCGGCAGAAGCTCGACAACGAATGGGTGCGGCGCGCCGAGCTGATCGTGGAGGAGTACCTCGACCATCCGGAGGAGACCGATGAGCCGACCTGCGGCCCTGGCCCGTTCTCGATGGCGAACGCCGACACGGTGAGCGAGCAGCTCAAGCTCGCTGGCTTCGAGGAGATTTCGCTACAGCGATGCGATCTGCCGATCAAGATCGGTGACGACCTCGACCACGCGGTTGAGTTCAACATGGCGCTTGGGCCGGCGGGCGAGGTGCTACGGCTGTGGGGCGATCGCGTCGACGAGATTCGCCCCAAGATCTCGCGCGACCTCCACGAGTCCCTGGCCGACCTGCACGGCCCCGATGGTGTGATCGCACCGGCGTCGACCTGGATCATCGGGGCCAGGGCTCCGGGCTAGGAGGGCCTAGCGGCGTCCCGAGGCCGAGCGCCTCGGTAATCTCAAGCCCATGGCCGACGTCGCACCCACAGAGTCCGTAGCTCCGCGCCTGGCCGCCGTCCGCGAGCAGCTGTCCCTGCTCTCGGACTACCTTTGACCCAGCAGCGCTCGAATCCGAGATAGAGCGACTCGAGGCCGAGATGCAACGGCCGGGCTTCTGGGACGCGCAGGAGTCGGCCGCCCGCACCTCCGCCCAGCATGCCAGCGCCCAGCGCAAACTGAAGACCTTCGGCGAGCTCGAGTCCGAGGTCGCCGACCTCGGAGAGCTGGCGGAGATGGCGGCCGATGACGAGGAGATGGCGGCCGAGCTGGCGTCGCAGCTCGCCTCCATCGAGCGGCGGCTGGCGGAGCTTGAAGAGGCCCGCCTCTTCAGCGGCTCCTACGACGCCGGCGACGCGGTGGTCTCGGTCCACGCGGGCGCCGGCGGCACCGACTCCCAGGACTGGGCGGAGATACTGCTGCGCATGTACCTGCGCTGGGCCGAGCGCCGCGGCTTCGAGGTCGAGATGAAGGAGGCCTCGCCCGGGGAGGAGGCCGGGTTGAAGTCGGCGACCTTCATCGCCCATGGGGAGAACGCCTACGGTCTGTTCGCCGCCGAGCGCGGTGTCCACCGCCTGGTTCGGATCTCCCCCTTCGACTCCTCGGCGCGGCGCCACACCAGCTTCGCCCAGGTCGACGCCGGGCCTCTGGTAGACGAGGGGGTCGAGGTCGAGATCAACGACGACGACCTGCGCATCGACACCTACCGCGCCTCCGGCGCCGGCGGCCAGCACGTCAACAAGACCGACTCGGCGGTGCGGATCACGCACCTGCCGACCGGCGTCGTCGTGCAGTGCCAGAACGAGCGCTCCCAGACCCAGAACAAGGCGGTGGCGATGCAGCTGCTGCGCTCGAAGCTGATCGAGCTGGAGGAGCGCAAACGGGCCGAAGCGCTTGCCAAGGAGCGGGGCGAGGTGAAGGACGTCGCCTGGGGCTCGCAGATCCGCAGTTACTTCCTCCATCCCGACCAGCGGGTGAAGGACCACCGCACCGGGCACGAGGCCGGCGACGCCCAGCGCGTGCTGGACGGCGACATCGACGACTTCATCCGCGACTACCTCAACAAGACCGCCGCGTCTTCGGCCAGCTAGGCGAGCGACCGATGGCGGCGCTGACCTACCTGGAGCGCGCGGCTGGCGGGGAGGCAGAGGGGCTGCTCGTGCTGCACCACGGCAGGGGCACGGACGAGCGGGACCTGCTCGGCCTCGCTGACCTGCTCGACCCTGAGCGGAGGTTGCATGTCGTGACACCGCGGGCGCCGTTGACGTTGGACGGCTCCCCAGGCTTTCACTGGTACCTCGTCCCCCGCGTCGGCTATCCCGACCACGACACTTTCCACGCGGCGCGGGCCGCGCTCGCCGAGCTGCACGACGAGCTCTGGGAGCAGACTCGGATCGAGCAGGCGCGAACGGTCCTCGGCGGCTTCTCGATGGGATCGGTGATGAGCTACGCGATGGCCCTCGGAGCGGACCGCCCGCCGGTGGCCGGGGTGCTTGCCTTCAGCGGCTTCGTCCCCATCGTCGAGGGCTGGGAGCCGCATTTCGACGATCGGCAGGGAGCCCGAGTCTTCATCGCCCACGGCCGCCGCGACCCGATCATGGAGGTCGGCTTCGCGACGAGGGCACGCGATCTGGTCGAGGCCGGCGGCCTCGAGGTCTCCTACCACGAGTCCGACATCGGCCATCAGATCGATCCGGCGCATCTGGCGGCCGCCGCCCACTGGCTGACGGCGACGATTCCGACCGCGGAAATCTAGACGGGTTGCGATGCGTTGGACGTCAATCTGACGTCGAGCGCGTTGCGGTTGGACGACTTGGCTTGCGCGTCTACTTCGACTGGAACCAGACGACCTGGCCGTGGGCCTTGCGCTTGGCGTCCAGGTGCCGCGTGAGGTAGCTGCGGCAGTAGCCCGGTGCGGCTGGGATCCGGATCTGAACCTCGAAGTCCCGGGCCGCCTTGACCTTCTTCATCTGCGAGTCGCTCAGCTTGTCCGTGATTCGGACGACGCCCTGCTTCGAGAAGTGGCGCGTCGTCCGCCCGAGCTTCAGCGACCCCTTGCCGCCCTTGAGGCGATAGTCGATTGTCACGTTGGCAGGGGAGAAGGAGGTGTAGCCGATCACGAGGCTGACCCGGTCGCGAGCCTGCGTGAAGACGCGTGCGCTGGCGGTGCGCAACCGGCACTCGGAGGGCGGGAGGGAGCGCGACCGTTCGTCTTCTTCGAATTCTTCGCATTCTTCTTCAAACGCTTCTTCGTCTTCTGCGAATTCTTCTTCAAAGGCCTCGCATTCCTCTTCGCCCTCTTCTTCAAGCTCTTCGAAGGGCTCTTCGCGGTCTTCGGGGAGGTTGACGATCGGCGTGCCGGCCACCTCGAGCGCTTGCCCGGGCTGCGCGCTGTAAAGGAAGGCGAGTGTCACCAGCCCGAGGACGCAGAGCAAGGTCCGAGCGACCCGAGCGTGGGTGCCCAGCCATGTGGGGGTGTCTGCCTTCGTTGACATCGCCCCCCAATCGGCCGGGGGCGGGCATTGCTTTAGCCCCGCAAACCGGGTCTGGACGTTAGTTCTGGCCTCTAATTCCCTCGAGCTCGAGCAGGCCTTCCTTCATCGGCAGGCCGCCGCCGTAGCCGCCGAGGGCGCCTCCGGTGCGCAGCACCCGGTGGCAGGGGACGACGAGCGGGACCGGGTTGCGGCCGCAGGCGGTACCGGCTGCCCGCACCGCGCGCTCGTTGCCGGCGCTGGTCGCCATTTCCGTGTAGTTGCGGGTCTCGCCGTAGGGGATGCGGGTAATCGCGCGCAGCACCCTGAGGCGAAAGCCCTCGCTGAGCCGCCAGTCGATCGGCAGGTCGAAGCGCTTGAGCTTGCCGTCGAAGTAGAGGTCGAGCTCGCGGCGGGCCTCGTCGAGCTTGGCGGGGGCTTCGAGCAGGCGGGGCGAGACCCGCTCCGCCAGGTCGACCAGCAGCTCCTCGGCGTCCTGGTTGGGGAGGCCGACCCGCACCAGCCCCTTTGGGGTAGTCGCGAGCAGCAGCGGCCCAAACGGAGAGTCGGTCTTCGCGAAGGCGACGTCGAGCAGGCCCTCCTCGGCGGCATGTGCGGTGAGACGATCGAGCGCGGCTTTCATCTCAGCTCCCTCCTCAGTCGCTTGATTCCCTCGTGCAGGCTCCGCCGGGCGGCCTCGGGCGAGCAGCCCAGGGCAGCGGCGATTTCGGTGTGGGGGAGGTCGCACCCGTAGCGCAGCGCAACCGCGGCGCGCTGTTTCGGCGGCAGCTCCCGGACCATTGCCCAGATCCCCTCGCCTGGATCGGGGTCCTCGACCATGGCCTCCTTCACCTCGGCGACCGGCAGTGGGCGCCGGCCGTTGGCCCGGTGGTGGTCCACGGCCTTGCGGTAGGCGATCGTCAGCAGCCAGCCGCGCAGGTTGCTGGCTTCGCCGAGCTTCGGATAGGCGCGCAGCGCGGCCAGGAAGGTCTCCTGAAAGCAGTCTTCGGCGTCGGTGCCGCCAACGGCCCCGCGCAGCACCGCCATCACGTCCGCGGCGTGCTCGTCGAGCAGCATCTGAAAGGGCGGCAGTGCGGTCACTCTGGGGATTAAACGCGGCGAACGGGAGAAACGTGAGGTCAACCCGTGACGAACCCGCAGTTGACCCCCGTGTGGGGGGGCAAAACGGTAGTTCGTCGGTTGACTAGGGTGGGGCGATGGCCGAGACCGCCGAGTCGCTCAGCGAGGTAGTTGCCCGCGCGCTCGCCGAGGACGTCGGAGCCGGGGACGTGACATCCGAGCTGAGCATTGCGGAGGGTGCCCGGGGCCGGGCGCGGATCGTCCAGAAGCAGCCCGGCGTCGTCTTCGGCTTGGCCGCTGTTGCCGAGGCGATGCGCCAGTGCGGAGTCGAGGACGTCGACAACCTGGTCGTCGAGGGGCAGTGGCGGGAGGAGGTACCGGCTGAGGTGGCGCTTGCCACGGGGCCCGCCGCGGCGCTGCTTGCGGCGGAGCGGACCGCGCTCAACCTGCTCGGGCATCTCTCCGGCATCGCGACGCTGACCGCGCGCTTCGTCGAGGCGGTTGCGGGGACCGGCGCCCGCATCCTTGACACGCGCAAGACGACACCGGGGCTACGGGCCCTGGAGAAGGAAGCGGTCCTCGCGGGCGGCGGCTCCAACCACCGCATGGGCCTCTACGACGCGATCCTGATCAAGGAGAACCACATCGCCCTCGGCGGTGGGTTGGCCAGGGCAATCCACACCGCCCGCGCCACGCATCCCGAACTACCTGTTGAGGTCGAGTGCCGAAACCTCGACGAGACCGCCTACGCCCTTGGGACCGGCGCCGACCGGCTGCTGCTCGACAACATGGACACCGGTGAATTGCGCAAGGCCGTCGAGCTGCGCGATTCCTCTGGAGGGCGCAAGGCCATCGCGCTCGAGGCCTCAGGTGGCGTCAGCCTGGAGACGGTGCGCGAAATTGCCGCGACCGGCGTCGACTTCATCTCGGTCGGGGCGCTCACCCACTCGGCGCCCAGCCTCGACTTCAGCCTGCTGGCCGAGCCGCTGTAGGGTGGCCATGCACGGGAGGCTTACTACGAAGGGAGATTTGCCATGCCCGAGGATCAGCAGGGGCCGGCGGTAGTCGCCGAGAGGTCCACCGTCTCGCCGCCAGCTTGGGAGTTGGTGGTGATGATCAGCGGTGCGGTGGTTCTGATCGGATCGTTTTTCCCCTTCCTCTCGATTGCCGGTGGAGAACTTGGGGAAGGGGCCCCAGGCCTCGACTGGAACGCGTGGTCGAACGCCCTGAACCTCTTCCCCCTGACTGCCCTCCTCGTTCTCTACGCGGTGGCCGTCTCTGGCCAGCTCGTCCTGGCGCGCTACGCGAATTTCAAGCTTCCGGATCGCATAGTTGGATTCACCTGGGCGGACCTGCGCTTGCTGTTCGGGGTCTTGGCCACCTTGACAATGCTGGGCTATCTCCTGCGTGAATTTCCCGAAGGAGGTGTCGACAAGGGGTTCGGCCTCTATGCCGTGACGCTTGGCGCGATCGGCTTACTGGTAGGCGCCGTCATGGAACACAGGGACAACCGGCTGCCCTCCGCATCGCACCAGGAGAAGACGGGTCCTCCGTCGCAGGGTGATATCGCCATCCTGGTGGCAGGTGGGGTGATGTTGCTCGGCTCCTTCTTGACCGTGCTCAGTGGGGATGGGGAGGGCATCAATGCTTGGCACGAAGGCCTGATCCCGCTGTATTTAGTGCCGGTAGCGCTCGGTCTGGCGATGGCAGCGCATATCGCCCTGACGACGTTCGGCTCGATCAGGATTCCCGACCGGATTCTCGGCATCGAGTGGAACGAGGTGCATCGTGGCTTCGGCATCCATGCCGCTCTGATGATGCTTGCCTTCTGGGTTGGCAATTTCTTCTTCACGGTCGCGGACGAGTCGGTTCCCAATCCCGACAAGGGCGTGGGCTTCTGGCTGATGCTCATTGCCGCGTTGGGGTTGGCGGCCGGTGCGATCCTCCGTACGCGTGAGCCTTCAGTCACGCCTACGGTCGAGAGATAACGAAGGGCTGACGCTCCTCAGGGAACGACGATCTTCAGCTTCATTTCGGTCGGGTGGACTTCGCAGAACATCCTGTAGGTGCCCGACTTGGTGAAGGTCTTCGCGAAGTTGACCCCGTCCGACTTCGTCGTTGCGGAGCTGAAGCCCCGACCGGGGCCGCTGGCCTTGGTTACGTTGTGGCGGCGGTTGCCCGTCCACTTGAAGCGCACCTTGGTCCCCTTCTGAACAGTCTTCGTGGAGGGCGAGAAGAAGTTGTCGCCGAGCGTGATTGTCGTCTTCGGCTCCGCTGTGGCAATGCCGCTGAGCGCGAACAAGGCCGTCAGGCCAGCGATGGCGACTAGGGCGGGAATGGTCAGCTTGCGCATCCGGGCCTCCTTGCGGTCGATGGGGAGCATCGTACGCGGTCGCGATCGCTGGCTCACCGTTACTTGAGCAGGCGGGAGAGGCGACGGTCTTTGAGCACGCGGCCGCCGGTCTGCTCCTCGGGGCAGTAGCTGGTCTGGTGCTCGACGAAGAACACGGCCTCCAGCGTGGTGCCGCAGCGCGGGCACGGCTCGCCCTCGTGCTTGTGGATCCGCAGCGGCTTCGGGGCTTTGTCCGGTAGTTGCTCGTCCTTGCCGATCGTCTCCTCGTAGTGGTCGATCGCGTCGCCGAGCACGTGCAGCGCCGCGCGCAGCCGCTCGACCTCCTCCTCGTCCAGCTCGGATCCCTTCTTGAAGGGGGAGAGGCGCGCCTCCCAGAGGATCTCGTCGACCCAGGAGCGGCCGATCCCGGAGATGTCGCCCTGGTGGCGAAGCAGCGGATGCAGGTGCCGAGGCTGGTCGATCAGGGCCGCGAACTCCTCCCGCGACGGGGCCGGCCAGGCTTCCGGTCCCAGCCTGGCGACCGCCTCGTCGTCCTCGACCGCCCCGGTCGGGAGCAGCTTCGCCCAGGCCCGCTGCTTGGTCCCGTACTCGCGCAGCCGCAGCTCGCGCCCGTCCTCGAGGCGGATCAGGACCCGCGAGGCCCGGTCTTTGAGCGAGGCCCGTTTGTCGTATGCCCGCAGGCGCCCGGCTGACATCAGGTGGATCAGCAGCGCCAGGTCGCCGAACTCGATGACGGTCAGCTTGCCGATTCGCCGCACCGCGGTCAGCTCGCGCCCCACCAGCGCTTCCAGGGGTGGGTCGAACGTCTTCATCACGTTCATCCCAGGCGCCAGGGCCGATTCGACCTCAGCTCCGGCCAGGGCAGCGTTCAGTCGCCGCGCCGTGATCTCGACCTCGGGAAGCTCGGGCATGTCGAGAGAGTAGACTTGAGACGCAGTTCATTCGACTGGTTTAAGGCATACGCCCTGCCAGCGAACATCGGAAACGGAAGGCTCCAGATGCAGGAGTTGCCCACGATCCAACCCGCGATGGCACCGGACCTCTCGCCGGAGGAGATCCGTGCGTTGAGCGAGGAGGTGCGCGCGCTCGCCACCGAGCGCAACGCCGTCATCCTCGCCCACAACTACCAGCTGCCCGAGATCCAAGACGTCGCCGACGTGATGGGCGACTCGCTGGGCCTCTCGCGCCGGGCGGCCGCGACCGGCGCCGACGTGATCGCCTTCTGTGGCGTCCACTTCATGGCCGAGACCGCCTCGATCCTCTCCCCGGAGAAGACGGTGCTGATCCCCGACCTCGATGCCGGCTGCTCGCTCGCCGACTCGATCGATGCTGACCAGCTGCGCGCCTGGAAGGCCGAGCACCCTGGCGCGGTGGTGGTCATGTACGTCAACACCTCGGCCGAGGTGAAGGCGGAGACCGACTACTGCTGCACCTCCTCCAACGCGGTGCAGGTGGTCGAGCACATCTGGGTCGAGCACGGCCCCGAGACCGAGATCCTCTTTGGGCCCGACATGTGGCTGGGCGCCTTTGTCGAGCGCGAGACGGGGCTGCTCGATGACCCCGAGCGGCGCTCCCGCTTCCACATCTGGGACGGCGAGTGCCACGTCCACGCGGGGATTCGCCCCGAGGACATCGTCCAGACCCGGGCCGAGCATCCCGATGCCGAGTTCCTGATCCACCCCGAGTGTGGCTGCTCGACCCAGGCGATGGAGTACGTCGCGGCCGGCGACATCGCAGCCGAGGGGGTCCACATGCTCTCGACCTCGGGGATGCTCGAGCACGTGGGGGCCAATCCCGACGGCAGCTTCATCGTCGCCACCGAGAACGGGATGCTCTACCCGCTCCAGCAGGCGGCGCCGCGGGCGAACCTGATCGAGGCGAACCGGATGGCCTTCTGCAAGTACATGAAGATGATCACGCTGCCGAAGCTCCGCGACAGCCTGCGTGAGACGAAGTTCGAGGTCAGCGTCCCTGAAGAAATCGCCGAGCTAGCGCGGATTCCGATCGAGCGAATGGTCGCGATCGGATAGCCTCGCGGCCCCGTGGAGCAGGTCACAGCCGATGACACCCTGAGTCGCGAGCAGCTGCACGAGCTCGCTCAGCAGTTGCGCGTCGATTCCGTGCGCGCCGCCGCGGCGGCGGGGTCCGGCCATCCGACCTCCTCGATGTCGGCGACCGACCTGATGGCGGTCCTGCTCACCAAGTACCTGCGCTACGACTTCTCGGCCCCCGATAACCCCGCCAACGACCATCTGGTCTTCTCCAAGGGGCATGCCTCGCCGCTGCTCTACGGCATGTACAAGATGGCCGGCGCGATCGACGACGAGGAGCTGCTCACCTTCCGCGAGTTCGGCTCCCGCCTCCAGGGCCATCCGACGCCGGAGATCCCCTGGGTCGACGTCGCGACCGGCTCGCTAGGCCAGGGCCTGCCGATCTCGATCGGCATCGCGCTGGCCGGCAAGCGGCTCGAGCACGCCGACTTCAGGGTTTGGGTCCTCTGCGGGGACTCCGAGCTGGCCGAGGGATCGATGTGGGAGGCATTCGAGCAGGGGGGGCACGCTCGCCTCGACAACCTGATCGCGATCGTCGACGTCAACCGACTTGGGCAGCGCGGCCCGACCATGCATGAGTGGGACACGTCCTCGCTGGCGGCCCGCGCCGCGGCCTGCGACTGGGACGTGCAGGAGATCGACGGGCACGACCTCGATGCGATTGACGCCGCCTACGCGCAGGCGCTCGAGGCCGACCGCCCGGCGGTGATCTTCGCCCGCACCAAGAAGGGCTCGGGCGTCGCTGCGGTCGAGGACCAGCCCAACCAGCATGGAAAGCCACTCGAGGACCCCGAGGCGGCGGTCGAGGAGCTGGGTGGCGAGCGCTCGCTGCGGGTCGAGGTCCAGTCGCCGCCGGAGGCGCAGCCCTACGAGATTGCGCGGGAGTCGGTCGACCGGCCCGCCTACGAGGTCGGCGAGAAGGTCGCCACCCGCGGCGCCTACGGCGACGCGCTCGCCTGGCTCGGCTCGCTCGACGAGAGGGTCGTGGCGCTCGACGGCGAGGTCGGCAACTCGACCTACGCCGAGCGCTTCGCCGCCAAGCACCCGGACCGCTTCTTCGAGATGTACATCGCCGAGCAGCAGATGGTCGCCGCCGCCGTCGGTCTGCAGACCCGGGGCTGGAAGCCGTTTGCCTCGTCGTTCGGCGCCTTCCTCAGCCGTGCCTACGACTTCATCCGCATGGCGGCGATCTCCGACGCCGACCTGAAGCTCTGCGGCTCCCACGTAGGGGTGTCGATCGGCCCGGATGGCCCCTCGCAGATGGCACTCGAAGACATCGCCGCCTTTCGCGCGGTCCTCGACAGCGTGGTGCTCTACCCGAGTGACGCCAACCAAACGGTGCAGCTCCTCGACGCGATGCGCCAGCACCGCGGCTTCAGCTACATGCGCACGACCCGTGAAAAGACCGCTGTGATCTACGAGCCCGACGAGGCCTTTCAGATTGGGGGCAGCCGCGTCCTGCGCTCCAGCGACGAGGACGCCGTCACCTTGATCGGCGCCGGCATAACCCTGCACGAATGCCTCGCCGCCGCCGAGGAGCTGGCGAGCAAGGGGATTGCCGCTCGGGTCATCGACCTCTACTCGGTGAAGCCCGTCGACGCCGAGACTCTGCTGGGCGCCGCCTCCGAGACGCAGGCTTTGGTCACCGTCGAGGACCACTGGGCGGAGGGGGGGATCGGTGAGACCGTCGCCGGTGTCCTGGCCGCGTCCGGCGCGGGCACGCCGCTGGTCAGCCTCGCCGTCTCCGAGCGGCCCGGCAGCGGCACGCCGGAGTCATTGCTGGCCGCAGCGGGGATCGACGCCGCGCACATCGTTGCCGCGGTCGAGCAGATTACTAGCGCTCGCTAACAATCCGCTAAGGTTTCGCCCACATTCAGCCTGGGCGGGGAATTGCGCGCAAAACGGTGCGCAGGAGTCATCCTCTAGCTGGAGAAGGATCGCGCGGATGGCCAAAGCGAACAAGCGAAAGATGGGCGGGGAGCCGTCGGCGTCGCAGCGCCCGCGTCAGGGCGGTGCGCCGATCATCGAGCTGCGCGACGTGACCAAGGTCTACCCGGGCGGCCACATGGCGCTCGACCGCGTCTCGCTGGCGATCAACCGCGGCGAGTTCGCCTTCTTGGTCGGCCCGACCGGGTGCGGCAAGTCGACGCTGATCAAGACGCTGATTCGCGAGGTGGACATCACCGACGGCAGCGTCAAAATCGCCGGCCGTGACATCGGCGCCCTGCCGGAGAAGAAGATCCCGCAGCTGCGGCGCAACATCGGCACCGTCTTCCAGGACTTCAAGCTGCTGCCCGACCGCACCGTGTACGACAACGTCGCCTACGCGCTGCAGGTGATCGGCGCCAGCCGTGCCGAGATCCGCACTCAGGTGCCGGAGACGCTGCGTCTGGTTGGGCTCTCGACCAAGCTTCACAGCTACCCTGACGAGCTCTCCGGGGGGGAGCAGCAGCGCGTCTCGATCGCCCGCGCCTTCGTCAACCACCCACCGTTGCTGCTCGCCGACGAGCCAAGCGGCAACCTCGACCCGGTCACCTCGATCGGGGTGATGCAGCTTCTCTACCGGATCAACAAGACCGGCACCACCGTGGTCGTCGTCACCCATGATCGCGAGATGGTCGACAACATGCGCCGCCGCGTGATCGAGCTCTACGAGGGCCGCG
>JBBDYO010000058.1:0-18777 GCA_040901495.1 Solirubrobacterales bacterium | reverse complement strand
CATCGCCAGCAGCTTCTTCTCGCCGCGGTCGAGGATCACCGAGGCGTAGTACTCCGACGCGATGTCCGAGCCGCCCTCGATCCAGACCTGGTCGACCCGGAACGGACCCTCGCCATGCGGCCCGACGATGTCCATCCCGAGGATCGCTTCGGCGTGGGAGCGCGCCTCGTCGCCGTCGGCGGCAATCTTGATCCCGCCGGCCTTGCCGCGCCCGCCGATCAGCACCTGGGCCTTGACCGCGCAGGGATAGCCGATCCGCTCCGCGGCGGCGACAGCCTCCTCCACCGTCGAGGCAACCTCGCCGCTCGGCACGGCGACGCCGTGCTTGGCGAACAGCTGCTTGCCTTGATACTCGAGGAGGTCCATGGTTGGTCGCCCGGCACGCCGTGGCGCGGGCGGCACCCTATCCAAGACCGCAAGCGCGAAGCCCTGAGGGTGCCCGATTGGCATAATGCCGCGCCCTGTGCCTCTTCCCAGTCTCAAAACCATCAAATGGGTGACGACCGACTGCTACGGCAGCCTGATCGACTGGGAGAAAGGCATCCTCGACGCCTGCGGCAAAGAGGCGGCGAAGGACGGGTTCAGCTTCGACGAGGGACCGTTCCTCGCCCGCTTCATGGAAGTCCAGGCCGAAATCATGGCCGGCTCCTACGAACTGTATGCGGAGGTCCTGCGCCGAACGATCGTCAAGGTCGGCAAGGAGATTGGCTGGGAGATCGAGCCCTCGCGGGCCCAGTTCCTGCCCAACAGCGTCGCCTACTGGCTGCCCTTCCGCGAGGCAAACGCGGCGATGGACCGGCTCGGCAAACGCTACGAGATCGGGATCATCTCCAACATCGACGACAAACTGCTCGGCATCTCCCGTCGGCACCTGCGCACCGAACTCGACCTCGTCGTCACCGCCCAGCAGGTGCGCAGCTACAAGCCCGACCCGGTGCACTTCAAAGAGTGCGCGCGCCGGATCGGCGGCAAGAAAGGCTGGCTGCACATCGCCTCGAACTACGACACCGATGTCGCCCCGCTGCTGAAGATGAACGTGCCGGTGATTTGGGTCAACCGCCACGGCGAGAAACTCGAAGGCCGCAAAGCGCCCAGCGCCACGGTCAAAAATCTCCGCTCCGCAGCGAAAAAGCTCGGCGCGTCCTAAACGTCTTCTAGCGTTCGCAACTTCGCCGGTAACGACGGTTTCGATTCTTTAGTCATCCCGACGGTTCGATTCGTGTCGTCCGGGGAAGTCTCATATCTCGTCCGACGAACACTTGATGCGTCCAGCGAGCGAAATTCGGCTGCTTAGAAGCGTCCAACTGCCTGTCATGGCGGGGTTGCTTGCCCTGCTCTGCGCGCTTGCCCTGGTGGGGGGACCGGGACGAGTCGCCAGCGCGGCGATCCCGCCCCCATACACAGGGGGCGAACGACCGAGCTTCGTCGTGATCCAAACCGACGATCAGACGCTCGATGGCCTCTACGCCACCTTCAAATCCTTCGAAGGCGCCGGGAAAACGCGGGCGATGCCGAACACGCTGGACCTGATCGGCAAACGCGGCATGACGTTCAACCGCTACTACATCCCCTATCCCCTCTGCTGTCCCTCGCGGGTCAGCCTGCTCACCGGCCGCTACGCGCACAACCACAACGTCCGCGGCAACGTGCCGCCCAACGCGGGCTACACCGGCTTCTCCTTCCGTGGCGCCAACTCCCACAACCTCGCCACCTGGCTGCAGACGGCCGGGTACCGCACGATCCATGTCGGCAAGTTCCTCAACGGCTACGGCGACGAACCGTTCGACAACGGGCTCACCGTGCCCCCCGGGTGGAACGAGTGGTACGCCGTGCTCAAGGCCGACACGAACCACTTCTTCTACGGCTACAGGCTGAACGTCAACGGGGAACTGCAGGGCCCCTTCGGGGACCCCGGCAGCTGGGACACGCGCGAATACGGCACCCGGGACGACGTCGGCTGCCCGTTCGCGCCGCTCAACGGGCTCCCCTGCCACTACATCAGCGACAGCTTCACCAACATCGCCATGGCGGAGATGGTGGAGACCCCGCCCGAACAACCCTTCTACCTACAGCTCGACTACACCACGCCCCACGGCGATTTCCGCCGGCCCGCCGGCCCCGAGCCCGCTCCGCGCCATTACGACTGGTTCAGAGGCGCCCGCCTGCCGCACGATCGCTCCGAAGGCTTCGACGAGGGCAACGTCAACGACAAGCCCCGCTTCATCCGCGAAGCGCTGCACCTGACGCCGTCCGAGAAGCGCACCTACCGCGTCTATTACCAAAAGCAACTCGATTCCCTGCGCTCCGTAGACGACGGCGTGAAGCTGATCATCGGGACGCTGGCGCAGATGGGGCGACTGCCGAACACCTACGTGCTGTTCACCTCCGACAACGGCTTCTTCTTCGGCGAGCACCGGCTGCTCGGCGGCAAGTTCCTCGCCTACGAGCCGGCGACCCACCTGCCCCTCCTGATCCGGGGGCCGGGGATCAAGCCCGGCAGCTCGACGGGCGAGCTGGCGGCGAACGTCGACATCGCCCCGACGATCCTCCAGCTGGCGAAGGCGGAAGCCGACAAGAGCATCGACGGCCGCTCGCTCGTCCCCTACCTGGAAGACCCCGACCTCCGCACCCGCCGCCCAATCCTCTTCGAGTCCTTCGTGCAGACGAGCGACGTCGAAGCGCAGGGAGCCATCTCCGCCGGAAGTGGGAGCTCCGCCAAAGCAAGCGCGAGCCGTGCCGGCTCGGGTGGCCCCACCGCGACCGCATCGCTGCTGGCGCCGCCGAAGGACTACGCGGGGATCAGGCTGGGGCCCTTCAAGTACATCGCCTGGCCGACCGGCGAGAAGGAGCTCTACAACATCAACCACGACCCCAACGAGCTCAACTCGCTGCACCTGGTGCCGAACTTCTTCCCGATCCGCAACTTCCTCCACCGCGAAATGCTGCGACTGACCGAGTGCGTCGGCCGAGGCTGCCGGGAAGTGACGCCGAAACTGCCGCTCACCCGCAGGGAGGCGCAGCGGCTTCAGGCGCAGAAGCGGCGGGAAATCCGGGAGCGCGAACGACAGCGGGAAAAGGAACGCCGCGAACGAGAAGATAGGCGGTAGCGGCGGGCGGGTCCTGTCACGGAGATGGGGATCCTCGTCCTCGCAAGCTGCGGGCGAGGACCCCAACCTCCATGCCACCCGCCCGAGCTATCGTCTGCCTACTCGATTACCGCTAAGACGTCGCCAGAGGAGACGGCGGCCCCCTCGGAGACGTTCAGCGCGGTGACCTTGCCGGAGCGGTGGGCGGCGATCTCGTTCTCCATCTTCATCGCCTCGATCACGCAGATCAGGTCGCCCTCGGAGACCTCCGCCCCCTGCTCCACCGCGACCTTGAGGATCGTGCCCTGGAGCGGTGAGGGAAGCGACTCGCTGGAGGCGTTGGCGCCTCCGCCTGCCTTGCGCTCGCGCTTCGGCGGGCGCTTGCCGCCGCCGGCCGCCGCCGGTGCTCCCGCTGTCAGTTGGGCGCCGATCACCTTGACGTCGAAGAGCTTGCCGGAGACCTCGACCTTGTAGTCGCGGGCAACCAGCTCGGCGCCATCCTCCGCCTCGGCTGGGGCGGCAGCCTCCGCGGGCGCGGTCGACTTGAGCCAGTCGCGGTCCTCCATCAGGTCCCGACAGGTCTCCCCCTTGCCCCACTGCTCGGTGGCGAGGATCGCCTTGTGAAAGGGGATCAGCGTGGTCAGCCCCCCGACCTCGTACTCGTCCAGCGCGCGCAGCATCCGGCGCGTCGCGTGCTCGCGGTCGACGTCCCAGACGATCAGCTTGGCCACCATCGGGTCATACATCGGCGTCACCTCGGAGCCCGCCACCACGCCGGAGTCCACCCGCACCCCCGGCCCGGCCGGCTCGCGGTAGGTGGTGATCGAACCGGGCGCCGGAGCGAATTTCTTGTGAGCGGCCTCGGCGTTGATCCGGCACTCGATCGCGTGGCCGCGCAGCTCGACCTCATCCTGGGAGACCGAGAGCGCCTCCCCGGCGGCGACCAACACCTGCTCGCGGACGATGTCGATGCCGGTGACCATCTCGGTCACGCAGTGCTCAACCTGGACTCGGGTATTCATCTCGAGGAAGAAGTACTCGTCGCCAACCTGCATTCCCTCAACCGTGCCGGCACCGCGATAGCCGACCGCAGCAGCCGCGTCCGTGGCGATCTTGCCGATCCGCTCGCGCATCTCCTCGTCGACGCGCGGCCCGGGCGCCTCCTCGATCACCTTCTGGTGGCGGCGCTGGATCGAGCAGTCGCGCTCGCCGAGGTGGATCACGTTGCCGTGCCCATCGGCAAGCACCTGCACCTCGACGTGGCGCGGGTCCTCTAGGTAGCGCTCGACGTAGACGCGGTCGTCTGAGAAGAACTTCTCGCCTTCGCGGGCAGCGCCGTCGAAGGCCTCCTCGAGCTCGTCGGGCGTCATCGCGACGCGGAAGCCCTTGCCGCCGCCCCCGCCCGCCGCCTTGCAGGCGACCGGGTAACCGGCTTCCTCGGCCTGCTTCTTCGCGGCTTTGACGTCTTTGGCCGGCTCGGTAGCGCCGGGCACGATCGGCACGCCGGCCTCGGCCATGATCTCGCGCGCCCGCGTCTTGGAGCCCATCGCTTCGATCGCCTCGGGCGGCGGCCCGATGAAGACGATGTCGGCATCCGCGCAAGCCCGAGCGAAGTCCGCGTTCTCGGCCAGGAACCCATAGCCGGGATGAATCGCCTCCGCCCCAGCCTCTTTCGCCGTCGAGATGATCTTCTCGATGTTCAGATAGCTCTCAGCCGGCACCGCGGGGCCGATCAGGAACGCCTCATCCGCCTCGCGCACGTGCGGAGCGTCCCGGTCGATCTCCGAGTAGACGGCAACCGACCCGATTCCCATCTCCTTCAGAGTCCGCGCAACACGGATGGAGATCTCGCCACGGTTAGCAATGAGCACCTTCTCGAACATCGGGGGCGGC
This sequence comes from Solirubrobacterales bacterium, assembly GCA_040901495.1. GTDB lineage: Bacteria > Actinomycetota > Thermoleophilia > Solirubrobacterales > 70-9 > VRUE01. Next base: position 13,798 of record JBBDYO010000058.1, on the reverse strand, counting down.
AGTCTATTTAGGCGAGCGGTGGCTAGGGTCCGCGGCCATGCTGATTGAGCTGCAGAGCCATTCGACGGTTTCGGACGGGCAGCTGTTGCCGGGGCAGGTCGTGGAGGAAGCTGCCAAGGCTGGGGTGACGACGCTGGCGCTGACCGACCACGATGCGATTGCCGGAGTGGCCGAAGCAGCGGAGGCGGCGGAGAAGCTGGGAATCGAGCTGGTGCCGGCGATCGAGATGTCGTGCGTGCACGAGTACGCCGAAGACCTGCACATCTGCGGCTACTGGATCGACCTGGGGAAGATCGCCGGGGCCTGCGAGCGGGCGCAGCACGAGCGGGTGATCCGCGCCGGCGAGATCGTCGCAAAGCTCCGCGATGAGGGCTTCGACCTCCATCTGGAGGACGCGGTCCGCGAGGCCGGCGACGCGCTCTCGATCGGGCGGCCGCACATCGCGCGGGCCGCGGGGGCAACCGGTGACCTGGGCCCGTTCTTCGAGGAGTACCTGGTGCCGGGAGCGAAGGCCTTCGTGCCACGAAAGTGGCCAACCGCCGCCCAGGCGATCGAGCTGATCCACCAAGCCGGCGGGGTCGCGGTCATCGCCCACCCCTACTGGGACATCTCCGAGCCGAACGAGGTGGACGACTTGATCCGCTCCCTTGGCGCCGACGGAGTCGAGACCTTTTATCCCACTCACTCAAAGGAGCAGACCGCCCACCTGCTGGAGCTCTGCGAGGAGCTCGATCTGGTCCCCACCGGCTCCTCCGACTACCACGGCCCCACCCACAAGACCTTCTCCAGCTTCGCCGCCTACGACACCTTCGGACTCGGCGAGCCGCAGGTGCCCGCGAGGCCGTAGGTCAGCCCGAGGCCTTCTTCAGTTTCATCAGGAGTGGGGAGCCATCTTCAGCGCGACCGGCTTGTCCTGGGTGCTGGGCTCGCCCTGGTCCGGCGTGAAGGTGAGCGACATCTTGACTTTCGCCTTGCCGGTCTTCTTCAGCTTGCGCTTCACCTTGCCGGTGCTCTCGAGCAGGAGTTCGACCAGGCCGATTCGTTTGGCCTGTCGTTTGACTTTGCGGATGCCCTTGCCTCGCAGCAGCAGCATCCCGGGGTCGGAAACGGTCACGGCGAGTGTCGCCGTCCCGTCCCACTTGTTCAGTTCGATCCTGAACCGGGGTTTGGCGGTCCTCGATTCGCTCAGAGAGAGGGAAGAAGAGAGCGAGGTCGTCGGAGAGGAGGTTGATTCGGGCGAGGTAGGCGGCAAGCATGGCGGGCTCCCGGTTGCGGGCTCGCCGAAGCGATGGATCTGAGGGGTTTTCGAAAGTCCGGGAACTGTCGACGCGTAGATCGCTCCCCTGCAGTCGACCTCGATCGCGTAAGCGAGTCGGAGCGAGCCTGGGTTCTCACTCGGGTTACCCGCCTGACAGCCGGTCGCCGTCGAGCAGACCTGGAAGGTAGGTTCGCCATTGACCACACCCTCGCCATAGGCACGGATGAACGTGCCATCGAAGGCGAACTCACCGACGCGGTGTTGGGTGAGGTCGGCGATAACGAGATTTCCATCGCCATCCACCGCGATCCCGTTTGGGCGCCCCAGCTCTCCGGCCGCAGCGCCTTCTGTGCCTTTGATGCATCCGGTGGTCGCCGTGCAGAGATTGCCTCCCGCGGGGTTCACCCCCTTGCCGAAGGCGTGGAGGAACGTCCCGTCGGGGGAGAAGACGTCGATGCGGCGGTTGCCGCCATTGCTCACAGCGATCTGATTGTCGGCGCCAATGGCAACGTCGAACGGATTGAACAGCGCGCCGGCCGATCCGACCTCTTCGCCTTTCTGGCATCCCGTCGCCGCCGTACAGACATCGCCTCCCGCGGGATTCACTCCCTTGCCGAAGGCGAGGATGAAGCCCCCCGCGGCGTAGAAGACATCGATGCGGTCGTTCGGGCCGGCGACGTACAGCCTTTCGGTGATGGGATCGAGGGCAACGCCCGACGGCGCATAGAGGGACCCAGCCGAACCGTCGCCGACGCCCTGTTTGCATCCGCTTTCCGCCGTGCAAAGGTCTCCCCCATGCTGGCCCACTCCCTTGCCGAAGGCGTGGAGGAAGGTCCCAGCCGGGGAGAAGACGTCGATGCGGTAGTTCCCCCAGCTGGTGACATACAGCCTTCCGGTGGTGGGATCGATGTCAATGCCCGACGGCGCATAGATGGCTCCTGCCAAGGGATTGCTGTTGCCCACTTGGCATCCCGTCGCCGCCGTACAGACATCGCCTCCCGCGGGATTCACTCCTTTGCCGAAGGCGCGGATAAAGGTCCCGTCGGGAGAGAAGACCTCAACCCGGCTGTTGCTGAAAGCGGCGACGTAGAGCAACCCATCTGGGCCCACCGCCAACCCAGACGGCAGCATTGACTGGCCGGCGGCACGCCCGGTGGGGGCAAAGCTCGAGATCAGGCCAAAGGCCTGGGCGCCCGCCGGGGCACCGAGGGCAAGGACAGCTGCGGTACACATCGCCAAAGCAGCCGCTCTCATGTTCATAAACACGGGATTTCGTTATGGACGATACCCCTGTGCTCGTAAATGTAAAGCGGCGGGCGAGAGCCGCCCGCCGCTTCTGCTGTATCTAGGTTCTAGGCGGTGACTGCTGCGGCGGGGATCAGGTCCCGCTGCTCGAGGTACTCGATCAGCTTCTGCGCCGACTCCTCGGGCGACTCGTTCTCGGTGTCGCAGACCCAGGCGGGGTTCTCGGGAACCTCGTAGGGATCGGAGACGCCGGTGAATTCCTTGATCTCGCCGGCAAAGGCTTTCGCGTAGAGGCCCTTGACGTCACGCTCGGCGCAGGTGTCGACCGATGCCTTGACGTAGACCTCGATGAAACGGTCGCCCATCAGCTCATGCGCCTCGTCGCGGATCTCGGCGTAGGGGGAGATCGCCGCGGTGATCACCGGCACGCCGTTACGGCTGAGCAGGTCGGCGACGAAGGCGATGCGACGGATGTTGATGTCGCGATCCTCCTTCGAGAAGCCGAGGCCTTTGGAGAGGTTTTCGCGGACGATGTCGCCGTCCAGGATCTCCAGCTTCGAGCCACGCGCGCGCAGCTCGGTCTCCAGCAGTCCGGAGATGGTTGTCTTGCCGGCTCCGGAGAGCCCAGTGAACCAGAGGGTGAAGCCCTTCTCACCAGCCATCGTTTGTCAGTCCTCCTTGTAAGCGTCGATCAGGATGTCGGCGACCTCGTCCCGGGAGAACTCGTGCGGCGGCCTTTCGCCGTTGCCGAGCATCTCGCGGACCTTCGTCCCGGAAAGGAACAGGTGCGCCTCTTTGTCGTGCGGGCAGGTCTTGCCGGAGGCAAGGCCCTCGCAGTCGTTGCACCAGAAGGTGTGCTCGAACATCAGCGGCTCGATCCCGAGCTCGTCGATGTCGATCTCGTCGAAGATCTTCTGCGCGTCGTAGGTGCCGTAGTAGTCGCCGGCGCCGGCGTGGTCGCGACCGACGATGAAGTGGGTGGCGCCGTAGTTGCGGCGGACGATCGCGTGCAGGACCGCCTCGCGCGGGCCGGCGTAGTGCATCTTCGCCGGCTTCACCCCGAGCACCACGCGGTCCTCGGGGTAGTAGTTCTCCATCAGCACCTCGTAGCAGCGCATCCGCACGTCGGCGGGGATGTCGCCGGCCTTGGTCTTGCCGATCAGCGGCTGGATGAAGAGCCCGTCGCAGGTCTCCAGCGCGGCCTTGGTCAGGTACTCGTGGGCGCGGTGGATCGGGTTGCGGGTCTGGAAGGCGACGATCTTCTTCCAGCCGCGGGCCTCGAAGTCGGCTTTGTGCTTGGCGGGCGTCTTGTAGCGACGCATGAACGCCTCGTCGTGGTCGGGCAGCGCGTCGACCTCGATCGGGCCGGCGATCATCCGGTTGCCCTCCTCATAGATCGCGGCGACACCGGGGTGGGCCTCGTCGGTGGTCCCGTAGACGCGCTCCGCCTCGCTCTTCGCGTCGCGCTCCCAGATCTCCTCGACCGTGATCCGGCCAAGCGGCTTGCCTTCGTCGCTGGACAGCTCGACGACGTCGCCAACCTCGCACTCGAGGTCGGTCGCCAGCGTGATCGGGATCGGCCAGTAATCGCCGTTGACCGTCCGCATCTCAGCGCAGACGCGCTCCCAGTCGGCGGAGCCCTGGAAGCCGGTCAGCGGCGCGAAACCGCCGTTGCCGATCATCTCGAAGTCCGCCGTGTGGCGCTCGGAAAGGGTCAGGGAAAGCTCGGCTGCAGTCTCACTCATCGGGATATCACCAATCAATCGGGTCGGGGGAGGATGGGGTTGCTAAAGGGATGCCGGAGCGCTAGTTGATACCGCACTCGGTCTTAGAGGTACCCATCCAGCGGCCGTCGCGCGGCGAGCCGCCCGGCCCGACCGGCTTGGTGCAGTGGGTGCAGCCGATCGACGGGTAGCCGTGGTCATGGAGTGGGTTGTACGGGAGTTTGTGCTCACGGATGTAGTTCCAGACATCGCGCTCGGTCCAGTCCGCAAGCGGGTTCAGCTTCCAGAGGTTGAATTTCTTGTCCCAGCCGAACTTCGGCGTTTTGGAACGAGTGCTGGAATCTCCGCGCCGGACGCCGGCGACCCAGCAGTCTACGGAAGAAAGCGCCCTCCGCATCGGCTCGACCTTGCGCAGGCCGCAGCAGGCGTCCGGATCGCTCTTCCAGAGCTCGTCGCCGTACTGGGCGGCCTGCTCCTCCAGAGTGAGGTTGTGGAAGCGATCGAACTCGATCCCGAGGTGCTCGGCGAGCCGGTCCCGAGTCTCGTAGGTCTCCGGGAAGAGCACGTCGGTGTCGAGGTAGAAGAAGCGCGCCTCGGGGTTGATCTGGCTTGCCATGTGGGCGGTCACCGAGCTCGTTTTCTGGAACGAGCAGGCGATGTAGTGGTCCTCGCCGAAGTGGTCGAACATCCACTCGATCGCGTCGTGGGCGCTGCGGTCCTCGAGATCGACGGCAACCGCCTCGTGGTCGATGTCCGCGGTGGTCGAGCCAAAGCTCGGGAATGTGGTGGCGGGAGGCTGCATCAGATCGCGCACTCCCCCTCACCGCGCTCGACCTTGTAAGGGCTGGAGCGGTTCCAGTCGATGAACTGCTGCATCGTCTCGAGGCTGAACTCAGCCGGCAGCGTCAGATCCTTGACCTCCGCTTCGAAGCGCTCGGCGCCGGCCCGCTCGGCGAAGGCGTTGAACTCCTCGCCGTCGGAGCGCTCGGCCTCGTACAGCCGCAGCCAGCGCTCGACCGCCTCGGGGACGCGCTTGGCCGGCAGCCGCGATTTCAGCCGCGTGCCGAAGACCACCTCGCCGCCCTCGTAGTTGCCGCCGATGTGCGGGATGTAGGCCGGCATCTGCCGCCCCCCCACTTTCAGCGAGGCGCCGTAGAAGCCGATGTTGGCGATGTGGTGCTGGCTGCACCCGTTGGGGCAGCCGCTCATCTTGATGTGGATGCGCTTGGTCAGCTCGTCGGAGATCTCCATCTCCTCGACCCGCTCCTTGATCGCCCGGTTGAGGCCCATCGAGCTGGTGATCCCAAGTTTGCAGCTGTCGGTGCCGGGGCAGCTGACCACGTCGGTCACTGTGCGCGGGCCCGGCTCTCCGAGGCCCAGCTCCACGAGCTGCTGCCAGACGTCGTAGAGGGCCTCGTTGCGGACCCAGCGCAGGACCAGGTTCTGCTGCACGGTGCTGCGCGCGTAGCCACCGGTGAAGTCGCGCATGATCGCGGCGAGGCCACGGAACTGCTCCGGCGTGAGGTCGCCGCGAGTGATCTTCACCTCGACGGCGGAGAACCCCTGCTGGCGCTGGGACTGCACGTTGCCGTCGATGAAGCGGTCGAACTCGGCGTGGTCCCCGTTGGGGGAAGTTGGGGCGGCGGGAGGCTCGGGGGCTCCGGCCTCCTCGTCGTCGTCGAAGCGCAGCGGCTCGACGTCAAAGTCCCGCTCGGCGACCCAGTCGCCCTGCAGCTCCTCGTCGACCAGCTCGCGGAAGGCGTCGATCCCGATTTTGTCGACCAGGACCTTGATCCGGGCGCGGGCGCGGTTGACGCGCAGCCACTCCTGGCGGTCGAAGATCCGCAGCGCGGCCTCGGCGACCTTCATGTAGTCGCCGTTGTCGGCCTCGACGAACTCGTAGAGGGTCGGTGCGACGCGGGCCATGATCGAGGTACCGCCGCCGACCCGAATCTCAAAGCCCTTGACGCCGCCGCGCTCGCGGCTGAGGAAGGCGATGTCGTGGATCCCGCTGATCGCCCGGTCCTCGTCGGAGCCGGTGAACGAAGTCTTGATCTTGCGCGGCATCAGCTGCGTCGTCGGGTGACGGACGAAGTAGCGCACGTAGGCGCCGGCGTAGGGGGTGGGGTCGAAGACCTCGTCGGCGGCGACGCCGGCCCAGGGATCGCCGGTGACGTTGCGCATCGTGTTGCCGCAGCCCTCGCGCGAAGAGAGGTCGGCCTCGGAGATTTCGCGCAGCAGCGACTCCATGTCACGCAGCGGCACGTGGTGGATCTGGATGTTCTGGCGGGTGGTGATGTGGCCCTTGTTGAGCGGCGCCCACTTCTCGACCACGGTGCCGAAGGCCTCCATCTGCTCAGGGGTGACGCCGCCGAACGGAAGCTTCACCCGCACCATCTGCACATCGGGCTGGCGCTGGCCGTAGACGCCCTGTTTGAGGCGGAAGCCGATGAACTGGTCTTCGGGTTTGTCGCCGGCGAGGAACTTCTCGGCCTCGTTGTCGAAATCGTCGAACTCGCGCTCGATGATCGGGATCACGTGCCCGGGAACGTTCTCGTAGGTCTCGGGGTTCTCGAGCGAGCCCTTCCGCCCCTTGCCGTGCTGGCGCTTGCCGTGATCGACGTCGAGGCCGTCGAGGGCAGCTGAAGCGTTGCTTTTCGGTGGGGCTGAGACCGAATCCATTAAGTGCGAGTCCTCGCAGGTCTTCCTAGGTAGCAGTGACTCCGGGTCAATTGACTACCCGGTTGTCAACAAAGTAGCAAAACCTGACAGGGATTACGGGATTTACGCCTGTGCAGCCCTTTTCCGTGTCTCGAGAATCGATGCCGCTTCCCCCGACTCGGAGACGTAACCCTCGCCCTCGGGCTCCAGCGGCAGGTCCGCCTCAGCCCAGCCGACGATCCCCTCGGTCAGCTTCGCCGCGTCATAGCCCGCCTCGGCGAGGGCCTCGGTGGCCATCGTCGAGCGGGTGCCGCCGCGGCAGTAGAGAATCACCGGCCGGTCCTTATCGACCTCACTCGTGCGCTCGGCCAGCTCCGGCAACGGCAGGTGGAGGGCGCCGGCGATGCGGCCCGCCTCCCACTCGTGATCGGCGCGCACGTCGATCAGCTGCGCCCCCTCGTCGATCAGCTTCTGCGCCTCGTCGCGCGAGATCTCCTCCATCTAGTCGACCTCGGTCCCCTCGACCAGGAAGGCGACCCGCACATGGGCGCGGTACTCGTCCAGGTTCTCGCCCCGGATGCCGGTCGAGACGATGTCGACGGCGCGGATGTTGCGCAGCGTCCCCTGCGCCTGGCTGAGAGCCTGCCTTGCGGCGTCATCGGTCGACGTCTTCGAGCTGCCGACCAGCTCGATGATCTTCACGACAGCCATTTCGATCCTCCTTCTCGGTGTTCCTGGACGGTCTCCTTCGCACCGACCCCCTCGGCCAGCGCGGTTCGCTGCCACGAGCCGATCGCGTCCGTCGCTGGGGCGGCGGGAGCCGTCTCCGCGCGGAACCGCTCGATCGCCGCCGCTATCGCGGCCGCCTCGTCCGTGCTCGGGCTCCGGTCCATATCCGAAGCCTAATTGGTTGCCTGTGGCTGCCTGATCAGCCGCTGTGGTTGAGGCCCGGGACCGGGGTGCCGTGCTTGTGCTCCGCGCAGAGGGTTGGGCCCGGGTCGAAGCTGTCGGTGAGGGCGCGGCCGCTCGCTTTGCCCAGGATGATCGGCTCGGCCTTGGGGATCTTCTTGCCTTTTTTGTCCCTGGGGTAGACCAGCCTGCCGCGACCGCACTGGATGACAAAGTCACGGACGCCGTCGCGGGCGTCGATGATGTCGTCACCGCCGTTGCCGTAGAGCTCATCGCGGCCGGGCTGGCCGAGCAGCGCGTTTTTGCCGCCGTCGCCGATCAGCACGTCGTTGTCGAAGGAGCCCTCCATGTCCTCATTGGAGTCGTGGAGGCGAACCGGCTTGCAGTCGCGGACAACGTCGATCCAAGCTTTGTTCTGCGGGAAGGAGATGATCAGCAGGCCTGGGTGAGCCTGGGTCTCGGCGAAGGAGACGTCGTCGCGGCCGGGGCCGCCGACTATTGCGCCACCGGCACAGCCGCCACCCGCGGCCATCAGGTCGCCCTCCGGGCCGCCAAAGATGAAGGTCGGCCCGGGCAGGCCTCCGACCAGGCCGTCGGCGCCGGCGCCGCCGTAGAGCGTGGGGGGGCCGGGGCCCGACTCGATCAGGTCGTCCTCGGGACCGCCACGGATCGTGTCGTTGCCTTTGCCGCCGCCGATCCTGACGTTCTCGGCGCCCTTCAAGGAGCCCTCGACCCGGAACTTGTCGTCGCCCGGGCCGAGATCGGCCATCAACCAGCGTGCTGGGCCATTGGTGGAGCAGACGATCTGGTTTGCGACCCCGCCGGGGCGAGTGCATCCGGCGCCGATCGCAATCCCCTTGGCCGCGGTGACAGCGAAGCTGCTGGAGCGTGGGTTGAACGCAACCGCGAAGTCATCGGGACCGGCGCCGCCGACGATCGCGAGCCCGCCCCCTCCCCCGCGGGTGAAATCGACCTCGACGTAAGCGGACGCTTTCGGAGCGGGCTCCCGTCCACAGGAGGTGGTGCGGCCTTTGGCCCCTTTGCAGCCGTCGGTGCCCTGGCCGCCGAACAGCTGGTCCCGCCCGCCGCCGCCGATGATCGCGTCGTCGCCGGGACCGCCGTCGATCAGGTTTGCACCTTTGTCCCCGATCAGCGTGTCCCGGAAGGCCGAGCCTTCGATGCCCTCGAGGCGCAAGAGGCGATCGTGACCGTCGCCACGGGCCTTCCCTTCTTGCAGCGAGACCCAGACTCCGGCCCCTTTGGCGCTGGCGATGTCGGTCGCGAAGGAAGCGATGTCGCCGCCGCCGGGACCGCCGTCCATGCGGTCGTAGCCGTAGTCGCCGTGGACCAGGTCGAAGCTGCCAGGGCCCCCGTTGAGGACGTCGATCCCGAGGCTTCCGGCGACCTCGTCGAACTCGCCCGGGCCGCCGATCACGTGGTCGTCGCCGAGGTCCCCGATCACCTGATCACCGCTGCCGGCCCCACCGTCCACCGTGTCGTTGCCGCGGCCGCCGTGCAGGACGTCAGCGCCGGGCCCGCCACAGACCAGGTCGTTGCCGAGCCCGGAATGGACCTTGTCGTCGCCGAGCCCGGCGAAGATCACGTCGCGGCTCGGCGTCCCGCGCAAGTTGTCCGCTCCGTCGGTCCCGAGGATCGTCGCGATCCGCCCCCGGCAGCGGGGCGGATCGTCCTCATCTTTCTGCGGCGGCGCGGCGCCCAGCGCAGCCACGGCGCAAAGCGCCGCAGTCGCAACCGCTATCCCCCTGCCGAGGCCCTTCACGCGCCGAGGGTAGCGGTCAGCGGCGGACGTGCCCGAGGTTGACCATGCATATCAATGTCAATCTCAGACACCCCCTGGGGTGCGGTGCGCAACACTCAATCCAGATTGACCATCACGTGCTTTATGCGGGTGTAGTCCTCTAGCCCGTACATCGAGAGGTCCTTGCCGTAGCCGGACTCCTTGAAGCCGCCGTGGGGCATCTCGGCGACGATCGGGATGTGGTCGTTGATCCAGACGCAGCCGAACTCGAGCGCGTTGGCGACCCGCATCGCGCGGCCGACGTCGCGGGTCCAGACCGAGGAGGCGAGCCCGTAGCGGGTGCCGTTCGCCCACTCGATCGCCTTCTCCTCGTCGCTGAACGGCTGCACGGTGATCACCGGGCCGAAGATCTCGTTCTGGATCATCTCGTCGTCCTGCTCGAGGCCGGCGACGACGGTCGGCTCGAGGAAGAACCCGGGCAGGTCGGGCTGGCCACCGCCGGTGACGATCTCGGCGTTGCCCGGCTTGCGCTCGAGGAAGCCCTCGACCCGCTCGCGCTGGCGAGCGCTGTTGACCGGCCCGAGCGTCGTGTCGGCCGAGAGCGTGTCGCCGAGGACGAGCTCCTTCGCTTCGGCGCTGAGGCCGTTGACGACGTCGTCGTAGACGTCCTTGGCGGCCAGCACCCGGGTCGCCGCGGTGCAGTCCTGGCCGGCGTTGTAATAACCGGTGCCGGCGATCGTCTCCATCGCCGTCGCCATGTCGACGTCGTCGAAGACGACGACCGGTGCCTTGCCACCGAGCTCTAGGTGGACGCGCTTGAGGCTGTCGGCCGCGGCCTTGGCTATCCACTTGCCGGTCGCGGGGGAGCCGGTGAGGCTGACCATTTCGACCTCGGGATGGGTGACCAGCTCCGCGCCCGCCGGCTCCCCGTGGCCGCCGATCACGTTGAAGACCCCCGGCGGCAGGATGTCCGCGCACCACTCGGCGAACTTCAGTGTCGTCACCGGGGTCGTCTCCGCCGGCTTCAGCACCACCGTGTTGCCGGCGCCCAGGGCCGGGCCGATCTTCCAGACGGCCATCATCAGCGGGTAGTTCCAAGGGGTGATCTGACCGACCACCCCGATCGGCTCGCGCCGGACGAACGAGGTGTGGCCCTCCATGTACTCGCCGGCCGCGCGACCCTCCAGACAGCGGGCGGCCCCGGCAAAGAAGCGCAGCTGGTCGGCCATCACCGGGATTTCGTCCTCGATCACGGCGGCGCGCGGCTTGCCGGCGTCGGCGGCTTCGAGGTCGGCGATCTCCTCGCCGCGCTCCTCGATCAGGTCGGCCATCCGCAGCAGCGCCCGGGCGCGTTCGCCGGGCGGCGTCGCGGCCCAACCGTCGAAGGCGCCCTTCGCGGCCTCCACGGCGCGGTCGACGTCGGGTTTGGTCGAGAGCGGCGCCTCCGCGATCGGCTCACCAGTAGCGGGGTTCACCACCTCCTCGGTCTGCCCCTCGACCGGGTCGACGCTCTCGCCGCCGATGAAGTTCTTCAGCACCGTCTTCGTGGCCGTGGCCATCTCTCAGCTCACCTCCGCTTTGCTTTTTTCAAACTCCACGCCCAGGGCCTCCTCGACCGGGACGCACGTCCCGCCCACCCCTTCGGCGACCGCCGGGTGCGTCAGCTCGCCGCCGGCGACGTTGACTCCCAGCCGCAGGCCGGGGTCGCGCCGGATCGCCTCCCCGACACCGTGGTCGGCGAGGGCGATCGCGTAGGGCAAGGTCGCGTTGGTGAGCGCGTAGGTAGAGGTGATCGGCACCGCGCCCGGCATGTTGGCGACGCAGTAGTGGGTGACCCCGTCGACTTCGAAGGTTGGGTCGTGGTGGGTGGTCGGGTGCGACGTCTCAAAGCAACCGCCCTGGTCAATCGCGACGTCGACCAGCACCGTGCCCGGCTTCATCAGGGCCAGCTGCTCACGCCGCACTACATAAGGCGCCCGAGCCCCGTGGACGAGGACGGCGCCGATCACGAGGTCGGCACGGGGCAGCATCTCCTCAATCGCGAGCGTGGTCGAGTAGACGGTCGAGCAGCCGCCGGCAAACGCGACGTCCAGGCCGCGCAGCTGGTCGATCGACTTGTCGTAGACGAAGACGTCGGCGCCCATCCCGATCGCGACGAAGGCCGCGTTCATGCCGACCGCACCGCCGCCGATCACCATCACGTTGGCGGCGGCGACGCCGGGGACGCCGCCGAGCAGGATGCCGCGACCGCCGAGTGGCTTCTCCAGCATGAAGGCGCCCGCCTGGGTGGCGATCTTGCCGGCGATCTCGCTCATCGGCGCCAGCAGCGGCAGCCGGCCGCGCGCGTCCTCGACGGTCTCATAGGCGATGCAGGTGGCGCCCGATTCGCGCAGGCCGCGCGCCTGCTCGGGGTCGGGGGCAAGGTGCAGGTAGGCGAAGAGGACGTGCTCGGGACGGAGCATCGCGATCTCGGAGGCCTGCGGCTCCTTGACCTTGACGATCATCTCCGCCTGGGTGAAGACCTCCGCGGCACTGGGGACGATGCGGGCTCCCTGCGCCTTGAAGTCGACGTCTGAGATCGCGCTGCCCTCACCGGCCGTCGCCTCGATCAGCACTTCGTGGCCGTGCCCAACGACCTCGCGGACGCCGGCGGGGGTGATCGCGACGCGGTACTCGTCGTCCTTGATCTCTTTCGGGACGCCGATCCTCATCGCCACCACCAAGAGCCTCTAGTTCGCGTTTGTTCCGCTCCGCTCATTTGCCCACCAGTTCCCTGGCGCGCAGGGCGAGCCAGAACTCGATCCGGTCGTGGGCGCGGGAGAGGTCGCGGCCGGTCAGCTCCTCGACCTTGCGCATCCGGTAGCGCAGCGTGTGACGATGGCAGTAGACGGCGCGGGCGGCGCGCTCCCACTGGCCGTTCTGCTCGATGAAGGCCTCCAGCGAGCGCAGCAGCTCGCCCCCGTACTCGTCGTCCCCGCCCTCGAGCGGGCCAAGGACGCTGTCGCAGTAGAGCTTCAGCGCGTCGTCGTCCTGGATCGAGAGCAGCAGCGTGAAGGCGCCGAGGTCGCGCCAGGACGCGACCTCGGGCTCGCTGCCGTTGGCGAAGGCCGTCGCCTCCAGGGCACAACGCGCCTCGTGGAAGGAGTGGCGCAGGTCCTCGGGCGGGGCCGGGCGGCTGGCGGCGGCGCGGACCGTGCCGCGCTCTTTGATCAGCGCGCGGCGGGCGTCGGCGGCAAGGTCGACGGGGTCCCGGTCGGCCGCGTCGACCACCGCGCAGAGCAGCTCGCGCCCGGCGCTGGTGTGGGGTGCGACGACCGCCGGGCAAGCGTCCGCGGCAAGGGCTCGCTCCAGCGCCGGCTCGGCGGCTGACGGATCGTCGAGGTCGAAGACGAGGACCGCGGCCTCCTCGCCGATCCCAAAGGGCTCGAGGCGACGGCGCAGCTCGGAGGGGTCGAGGCGGCCACCCAGCGCGCCGGCCAGCACGTCCCCGGCGAGGCGGCGCTCGGTCTCGCGCGCCACCCGGCGGCGCATCAGCTCGAGGGCGACGACCGCAACCGCCTGCTGGAGGATCAGCCGCTCGAAGTCGCCCAGCCCACCGGAGTCGCGCACCACCACGACCCAGGCCTGTGGCGCACCGCCACCCGGTGAGATCACCGGGTGGGCGAGGGCACGACCGGCAATCGAGGGATGGGCGGGAACAAAGGGGTGGCCGTCGATCGTGTGGCCGAGGGCTTCGTTGCGGATCGCGGTGATCGCGTCGGCCGAGAGCTCGCGGCGGAAGTCGCGGCCGGCCAGCCGCTCGCCACGGCCGTTGAGGATCGCCACGGTGCCGCCGACGGCAGAGGAGATCGTCGCGACGATCTCCTCGAGGCCGCGCTCTTCGAGCACCAGCCGCTCGAGGCGACGCTGCACCGCGATCCCGCGCTGCAGGACCTCGTACTGCTCGTTGACGAGGCGGGTGAAGGCTTTCTCGGTGATCGCGATGAACGGGGTCGAGTAGGGGACCTCGAAGAGCGGGAAGTCGCGTTTGCGCGCCTCCTCGACCAGCGCTTTCGGCAGCTTCCGGTGGCTGAAGCCGGTGCCGAGGCCGAGGCCGGCGAGGTTGTGGTCGGCGAGCAGGCGGATGTAGGCACGCTGTTTGGCCGCGGTGCCAAGCGGGATGCCGGTGGTCAGCATCAGCTCGCCGCCGGAGAGCCACGGGGTCGGGTCCTCCAACTCGGAGATGTGGATCCAGCGCACCGG
>JBBDYO010000057.1:0-18818 GCA_040901495.1 Solirubrobacterales bacterium | reverse complement strand
GCGAGACGATCGCCCGCTGGGTCGGCGACGAGGAGGAGAGCTTCGGCCGCACGCTGGAGCGCGGCACAGAGCTGCTGGAGAAGTTGATCGGTGAGGCGAAGGACGCCGGGACCTCCTGGATCAACGCTGCCGACGCCTTCAAGCTGCACGACACCTTCGGCTTCCCCTACGACCTCACCAAGGAGCTTCTGGCCGAGCAGGGGCTCTCAGTCGATGACTCCGGCTTCGAGGAGCTGATGGAGGAGCAGCGCCAGCGGGCTCGCACCGGTGCGGCCACAGCGCACGGCTCCGAGAACCGTCACGGCAAGGTGATGGCCTTCGCCGCCGAGTCGCCGCCGAGTCGCTTCGTCGGCTACGAGACCCTGCGTGCGACGACCGGTGTCGCGGCGGTCGAGTCCGACGACGGAAGGGCGCTGGTCAAGCTGGAGCAGAGCCCGTTCTATGCCGAGGGCGGCGGTCAGGTCGCCGACTCCGGGGTCCTGCGCTGGGACGGGGGGGAGGCGAAGGTGCTCGACGTCTACCGGGTCGGCGAAGACCAGGCGCTGGAGGTGGAGCTGGCCAGTGGCCAGGTTGAGGCCGATACGGCTATAGAGGCAGAGGTCGACCACGGGGCGCGGCACGCGACGATGCGCAATCACACCGCAACCCATCTTTTGCACGCCGCCCTGAGGCAGCGCCTTGGCGACCACGTGCGGCAGGCGGGCTCGGCTGTCCGCCCCGACAAGCTCCGCTTCGACTTCACCCATGGACAGGCGCTTGGCCCCGAGGAGTTGGGCGCGATCGAGGCGCAGGTCAACGAGTGGATCAAGGAGAGTCGCCCCGTGCGCTGGCTCGAGATGGAGCGGGTCGAGGCCGAGAAGCTCGGCGCAATGGCGCTGTTCGGGGAGAAATACGGCGAGTGGGTGCGCGTGGTCGAGGTCGACGGCGTTTCGCGAGAGCTGTGCGGAGGGACTCACGTCGCCAGCACGGCCGAGCTCGGGATCTTCAAGATCGCCTCTGAGGGCTCGAGCGCCGCGAACGTGCGGCGCATCGAGGCGCTGAGCGGCCCCGCCGCGATCGACTGGTTCCGAGCCCAGGAGGAGAGCCTGCGCGAGGTCGGCAAGCTGCTGGGCAACCCCCAGGACCCGCTGACCGGGGCGCGACGGGCCGCCGAGCGCCTGCGCGAGGCGGGCGAGGGCGCCAAGCAGGCCGAGAAGCAGCAGCTGACCGAGGAGTCCGAGCAGCTTGCCGCCGCGGCGGAGGAGGTCGGCGGGGTGGCGGTGGTGTCCGCGCGCGCATCGCTTGCCGACCAGAAGCAGCTGCTGGACCTCGGCAGCCGAGTCCGGTCGAAGCTGGGTGAGGAGTCCGCGGTGGTGCTCGGCGGCGCCGACGGCGACAGGGTCAGCCTCATCGTCCTTGTCTCCAAGGCCGCGGTGTCTCGAGGGCTCTCCGCCGCGGCGATAATTCGCGAGGCGGCGCCGATCGTCGGAGGTGGTGGGGGCGGTCGCGATGACATGGCGCAGGCGGGCGGCAAGGATGGCGCGAAGCTCGACGAGGCGCTCGCGGTGGCGCGAGAGGCAATTGAGCGGGGCCTGGGTTAGTGGCGCCGAAGGCGATCGGTTAGATGCGCGTGCTTGCCCTGGACCATGGGACGGCTCGGATCGGCTGCGCGATCTCCGACCCGAGCGGCACTCTGGCGACGCCGCTGCCGACGATTGAACCGCCTGAGCCTCGCTCGGTGGCGGAGATGGTGGACGCCTACGACGTCGAGCGCGTCGTGGTGGGGCTGCCGCTGCATCTCAGCGGCGAGGAGGGGTCCCAGGCGGAACTGGCGAGGACGTTCTGCGGCGAACTCGAAGCCATTCTCGACGTCCCGGTCGAGACCTACGATGAGCGCTTGACTACTCGTATGGCAGAGGCAAGCCGTCGCGCGGGCGCGACGGCCCCCCCCGATTCGCTGGCCGCCGCGCACCTCTTGCAGGCCTATCTGATGGGGCAGGCGGCGATTGAGGGAGACGACGATGAGTGACGAGTCCAAGGACTGGCTCTCCGGCGATGCATTCGCCGATGCGAGCGACCCCGCCGCCATCGAGCGGGAGCGGCGCAGGAAAGAGCGGGAAGAGCGCCGTCAGGCGCGCGAGGCAAAGCACGTCGAGGAGGATGCGGTCGCTCCCCCGGCAGAGGATCCGCCCGCCGTCCCACCTCCACCGCCGCGCAGTGCCGAGGCGGAGTTCTGGGACGAGCCGCCGGCCGAGGCGCCACCCCCGCCTCCACCACCGGGCCCCGGGAATGGCGGCGGCGCCTTCGCGGCCGCTCGCCGGCACCCGTTGCGCATCGTCGGCGCCATAGCCGCGATAGTCGGCCTCTGGTTCCTCGTGTCCCTCTTCCAGCCTTTCCAGGGTGACGGCTCGGGCAAAGTCACGATCACGGTCCCGAAGGGGGCGAGCGTGGCCGAAGTGGGTGACCTGCTCGACCGCGAGGGGGTCGTCTCCAGCTCGACGCTGTTTCAGGTTCGGGTCACCCTGGCCGGCAAGCGCTCCGATCTCTACCCGGGCCAGTACGTCCTGGCCAGCGGGATGAGCTACGGCGCCGCGATCGACGCCCTGTCGACCGCACCCGTCAAGGCCACCACGACGGTGACCATTCCCGAGGGCTACAGCCGCGAAGAGACGGCGGGGGTGGCCGAGGAAGTCGGCCTCAGCGGCGACTACATGGAAGCCAGCGTCAGCTCCAGGTACCTCGACCCCGCCAAATACGGCGGGAAGGGCGCAAAGAGCCTGGAGGGCTTCCTCTTCCCGGATACCTTCGAGCTGAAGGCAAAGGCGCCGGTGGACGACCTCGTCCAGCTCCAGCTTGAGGACTTCAAGCGGCGCATCAAGGGCGTGGACATGGGCTACGCGCGCTCCAAGAACCTGACCGTCTACGACGTGGTGACGATCGCCTCGATGGTCGAGCGCGAGGCCCAGATCGACAGCGAGCGGCCGCTGGTCGCCGCCGTCATCTACAACCGCCTCCACGAAGGGATCCCGCTCGGCATCGACGCGACGATCCGCTTCGCCACCGGCAACTACGACCAGCCGCTGACCGAATCGGAGCTGGCCGTCGACTCCCCCTACAACACCCGGCTCAACGGCGGCCTGCCGCCGGGGCCGATCGGCAGCCCGGGCCTCGCCTCGCTCGAAGCCGCCGCCCGCCCCGCCAAAGTCGACTACCTCTACTACGTGGTCGAGCCGGGGACGTGCGGAGAACACTCGTTCTCCACGACCGACGCCCAGTTCCAAGCCGATGTCGCTCGCTACAACGAGGCCCGCGAAGCGGCGGGCGGCGAATCCCCGGATTCCTGCTGAGATGCCGCGGCTTGCCGTTCTCGGGCACCCGGTAAGCCATTCCCGCTCCCCCGCAATGCACAACGCCGCGTTCGCCCTGCTGGGCTTGGCGGAGGAATGGAGCTATGAGGCGATCGACGTCGCGCCCGACGAGTTCGAGGGGCGGGTGCGGGCGATGGCGGGGGAGGGGTTCGCCGGGGCCAACGTCACCGTCCCCCACAAGGGGGCGGCGCTGGCGCTTGCCGACACGGTCTCCGAGACCGCGCGTGAGATCGGGGCCGCCAACACGCTGAGCTTCGCGGAGGGCGAGGTGCGTGCCGAGAACACCGATGCCCAGGGCCTGCTGGATGCCCTGTCCGACTCGCCGCGGGGAGTGCGAACCCTCGTCCTCGGCGCGGGCGGCGCGGCGCGGGCGGTGGTCTGGGCTCTGACCCGCGAGGGAGCCGAGGTCGATGTCTGGAACCGGACCGAGCTGAGATCGGTCAACCTCTGCGAGGAGCTGGGCGGCCGCCCAGCAGGGGCCGCCCCCGACCAGGGCGCCTACGGACTGATCGTCAACTCGACCGCGGTTGGCCTGCGCAGCGAGGACCCCTTCTCGGAGCTGCCGTTGAGTCGGGACGGCTTCACGCCCGGGCAGACGGTCGTCGACATGGTCTACGGCGATGAGCGGACGCCGTTGCTGGCCGCCGCCGGGGAGGGGGGGGCCCAAATCGTCGACGGGGTCGAGGTACTGGTCCGCCAGGGCGGCCTCTCGTTTCAAATCTGGACCGGGCGGGAGGCGCCGCTCGACGCGATGCGGGCAGCGGCGCGCGGCTCATAGTTCGCCGATAGCCTAGGCGCCATGAGCAGCAGCTTTCGCTTCACGACCGCAGGCGAGTCGCACGGCCCCGGCCTGGTCGCGATCGTCGAGGGCATGCCCGCTGGGCTGGAGCTCGACCGCGAGGCGCTCGACCGCGACATGGCGCGTCGCCAGCTAGGGCACGGGCGCGGCGGCCGGATGAAGATCGAGTCGGACTCGGTTGAGGTCCGCTCCGGGGTCCGCCACGGCCACACGCTCGGCAGCCCGATCGCGGTCCTGGTCGCCAACCGCGACTACGCCAACTGGGAGGAGCGGATGAACCCCTGGCCGGTCGAGGGGTTCGAGCCCGACGAGGTCCACCTGCCCCGTCCGGGCCACGCCGACCTGGTCGGCGCCCAGAAATACGGTCACACCGACATCCGCAACGTCCTCGAGCGGGCCAGCGCTCGCGAGACGGCGGCGCGGGTCGCCGCCGGTGCGTTGGCCCGCAGCTTTCTCTCCGCGCTAGGGGTGAGCGTTCACAGCCACGTGATCCAGATCGCCTCGGTGAAGGCGCCAGAGCGCCCCGGCCTCGAGGCCGGCGACTTCGCTGGTGTGGACGACGACCCGGTGCGCTGCCTCGACTCCGAGGCCAGCGCCACGATGGTCGAGGAGATCAATCGCCTGCGCAAGGCGAACGAGAGCCTCGGCGGCAGCTTCGAGGTGCTGGCCTTCGGCCTCGTTCCCGGGCTGGGATCCCACATCTCCTGGGAAGACCGGCTCGACGGGCGGCTGGCCGGTGCCGTGGCCTCGATCCAGTCGGTCAAGGGGGTCGCGATTGGCGAAGCGTGGGACGTCGCCGGACGGCCCGGCTCCGATGCCCACGATGAGATCTTCTGGTCGGAGGAGCGCGGCTACTTCCGCGAGACCAACCACGCCGGCGGCCTCGAGGGCGGGATGACCAACGGCCTGCCGCTCTCGGTGCGGGCCGCGATCAAGCCGATCTCCACCCTGACCAAGCCGCTTCGCTCGGTCGACACCGAGACCAAGGAGCCCGCGCAGGCGCTGCGCGAGCGCACCGACTCGACCGTGGTCCCGGCCGCGGCGGTCGTCGCCGAGGCGATGGTCTGCCTCGCCCTTGCCCGCTGCTACAGGGAGAAGTTCGGCGGCGATCACATCGACGACGTCCACGCCGCCGTCGACGCCTACAAGAAGCGCATCGACTTTCGGGCCTGAGCCGGTGAGCCAGCCCGCGATCGTCTTCATCGGCTTCATGGGCGCGGGGAAGACCGCCGCGCTAACCGCCGCCCGAGAAGCCGGCCTGGAGACGACCGAGGTCGACGAGCTGATGGAGCGGGAGCTCGGAGCGCCGATCAAAGAGGCGTTCGAGGGTCAGGGAGAGGAGGCATTTCGGGAGCGGGAGGCCGAGATTGTCGGCGCGCTACTCGAGGAGGCCGACGGTGGCGCGATCGCGCTCGGCGGGGGCAGCGTCCTCTCCGAGCGGGTCCGGAGCGCCCTCGGTCGCCACACGGTCGTCTGGCTCCAGATCAGCGCCGAGGAGGCCTGGCGGCGAATCGCCCATTCCGACCGCCCGCTTGCCACAAGCGCCGAGGACGTCACCCGCCTACTGGCGGAGCGGCAGCCGCTGTACGAACAGCTCGCCGACGCCGTCCTCTTGGCTGGCGATCGCGGCCGGGTCGACCGTGCGCTTCCTTCGATCATGGGGCTTGCCGATCTACCCGAGGGCGCGAGGATGCTCTGGGCCTCCAGTCCCTCGGGTGAGTACCCGGTCTTCGCCGGTCCCGGTTTGCTGGACGCCGACTGTTGGCCCGAGGAAAGGCGGCGCTTTTGCGTTACCGACACAGGGGTCGGCGCGCTCTACGCCGACCGGGCCGAGCCCCTGGAGGCGCGGGTCGAGGTCGAGCCGGGGGAGGGAGCGAAGACGATGGCCGAGGCGGAGCGCGTGCTGCGCGAGCTGGCCCGCGCCGGGATGACGCGGGAAGACATCGTGATCGCACTGGGCGGTGGGGTGGTCGGCGACCTCGCCGGGTTCTGCGCCGCCACCTACCAGCGCGGCGTCCCGTTTGTGCAGGTCCCGACCTCGCTGGTCGCCCAGGTCGACTCCGCCTACGGCGGCAAGACCGGCGTCGACCTTCCCGAGGGCAAGAACTACGCCGGCGCTTACCACCTGCCGGAGGCGGTCATCGCCGACACCTCGACCCTGGAGAGCCTGCCACGCGAGGAGTTGGTGGCCGGGTTCGTCGAGGTGGTGAAGACCGGCCTGCTGGCGGGCGGAGCGCTCTGGGAGCAGGTGCGGTCGATCGAGGCGCTGGGCCCGGAGGGCCTCGACGACATCGTCTTCTCCTGCGCTCGCTACAAGTGCGAGGTGGTCGCGGCCGATGAGCGCGACACCGGCCTGCGCGCCGCACTCAACCTTGGCCACACCGTCGGCCACGCGCTCGAGGCCGCCAGCGGCTACGGCCGCTACCGCCACGGAGAGGCCATCGGGCTGGGCCTGTTGGCGGCTCTTCGCCTTTCTGAGGCACCCGAGCTCCGCGACGAGGTCGAAGCGATCCTCGAGCGCCACGACTTGCCCGTGGCCCTCGCGGCGGAGGTCGACGTCGACGAGGTGCTCGACGCCCTGCAGCGCGACAAGAAGCGCACCGCCGAGGGAGTGGGCTTCGTCCTGCTGTCGGAGCCCGGCGAGCCGCGCGTTGGGCAGGTCCTCGATCCGGCTAAGGTCAGAGTGGCCGTGGAGGAGCTGCACAAATGACCAGCGCTCGCAATCGTGTCGCGGTGCTGCACGGGGTCAACTTCGACGTGCTCGAGCGCCGCGACCCCGACACGTACGGAGGCCTTTCGTTGCGTCAGCTGGAGACCAAGATCCAGGACTGGGCGCGTGAGGTGGGGCTGGAAACGAGGTTCTTCCAGACCAACTCCGAGGGCGAGTTCGTCGAGTACCTGCACCGGCTTCCGGAGCTCTGCGACGCATCGGTGATCAACGCCGGAGCCTGGAGTCACTACAGCCGGGCGATCGCCGACGCCCTCGACGTCGCCGGGCTTCCCGCGGTCGAGGTCCACCTCTCCGACGTCGAGTCGCGGGAGGACTGGCGGCGGGTATCTGTCTTCGACGGGCTGGTGCTGGAGAAGATCTCCGGCAAGGGCCCGGACGGGTATCGCGACGCTCTTGCCACCCTGGCGGGTGAGCTGGGCGTCTCCGGGCCATGACCGGTCGAGGGGAGCGCCTGGCCGCGCTGGTTGAAGAGCGGGAGCTCGACCTGATGCTCGTGGCCCACCTCGTCAACGTTCGCTACCTGACCGGCTTTACGGGCACCAACGGCGCCTGCGTCTGCGGCCCCGACACCCGCGTATTCCTCACCGACTTCCGCTACACCCAGCGGGCCGAGGAAGAGGTCGAGGGCTGGGAGGTGGTCACGGTCACCGACGACTGGCTGGGCGGGATCGCGGAGCGCCTCGCCGGGAGGGTCGGCTTTGAGGACGACCACATGTCGGTCCGCACGCTGGAGCGGCTGAAGGGGAAACTGCCGGAGGGGGTCGAGCTGGTTGCGGCCGGGGGAGAGGTCGAGAAGCCGCGCCGCGTCAAGGACGACGCCGAGCTGGAGGCGATTGCCGCGGCCGCGAAGCTGGCGGACGAGGTCTGGACCTGGAGCCTGGAGCGAGGGCTGACCGGTCGCACCGAGCGCGACGTCGCCGATGCCGCCGAAGCGCGGATTCGGGAGCTGGGCGCCAAGCCCTCCTTTCCGGCGATCGTCGCCGCCGGGCCAAACGGCGCGCTGCCTCACGCCGAGCCCGGCGAGCGCAAGATCGGCAAGGGGGAGCTGGTCGTGTTCGACATGGGCGCCGAGTTGGATGGCTACTGCTCCGACGGAACCCGCACCTTTGCCACCGGCGACCCTGGCGCGGGCGCCCGCGAGGTGTACGAGCTGGTTCGCGAGGCGCAGGCCGCCGCGCTTGAGGAGATCGCCGCCGGTGCGGGAGGCGCGGCGCTCGACTCCGTCGCGCGCGAGGTGATCGAGGCCGCCGGGCACGGAGAGCGCTTCGGCCACGGGCTTGGCCACGGGGTGGGTCTGGAGGTGCACGAGGCGCCCCACCTGTCGCGTCGCTCCGAGGACGTGCTCGATGCCGGAGAGGTGGTGACGGTTGAGCCCGGGATATACCTGCCCGGCGAGTTCGGGGTGCGGATCGAGGATCTGGTCGTCGTCACCGAGGAGGGGCAGCGAAACCTCAGTGGCCTGCCAAAGGAGCTGCAATTTGTGGAATAAGCGCCCTAAAACTGGGCACTGTCGGGTGAAGCTGTGAGTTCAGACTTAAGTCAGACCGATCCCGCGGACGATGCAGAGGATGTGAAAGCGCCCACAGCCACACCCCGCCCCGCGGTTCGCCGCGCTGTGGACAGCTCCATCGAGCCTGACCATGCGATGGAGTCGCTTGCGACCATCCGCGAAGAGGCTCGTCGCGAACGCCTGCTGGACATGGAGCGGCGCGTCCGTCCCTACCGCACCGCCTGCTTCGCAATCCTCGCCATCGCGCTTGTCGCGGTCGGCCCGGAAGTGGGTTGGTGGTGGATCTTCCCGCTTGCCGCGGGGTTCTTCGGCTTTGTCGTCGCCGATCGCTTCATGAAGACCAGCGATCGTCCTGAAATCTGGGTCGCATGCGCCTGGGGAACGCTGCCCTTGCTGCTTGCCGTAGCGGTTGTCGCGACCGGTGGCCCCACCAGCCCCGCGCTGGTCTGGTTCGCGTTGCCGGCGGTTACCCTCGGCGTTCGCTTCGAGCCCTGGGGCATGGCGGTCGGCACCATCTACATCCTGGTCCTCTTCCTGGCATGCACGATTGGGGTTGACCCCTCCTCCGCCCTCGATCACAGCCAGACCCTGGTCGCCGCAGCCGCGCTGATCCTCAGCACCGTGATCCTCTCGGGCGCGCTTGCCGAGTCTGATCGCGCCCACCGGCGACGCTCGACACTCGACCCGCTCACCGGCCTCTTCAATCGCAACGCGCTGGAGCAACGGCTGGCCGAACTCGACGGGCAACCTTCCAGCGAAGCCGAGGGGCTCTCGCACGCGCTGCTGCTCTGCGATCTCGACCACTTCAAGCGGATCAACGACCAGCTCGGTCATGCCGCCGGCGACGCCGTCCTACAGGACGTCGCCTACACGATGCGCGCCGCGCTGCGCGCCGGCGACTCGATCTACCGGGTCGGGGGCGAGGAGATCCTCATCGTCCTGCCCAGCGCCGACAGGGACGACGCGGTCGAGATCGCCGAGCGCCTGCGAGTGACAGTCCGTGATCGGCGCCCGGTGGGTGTGACGGTCACCGTCAGCATTGGGGTAGCGGTCTCGAAGCCTGGCCCAGTCAATACCGATGACATGGTCAGCCGTGCGGACCTGGCGCTCTACGCCGCCAAGGCAAGCGGCCGCGATGCCATCAGCATCGACGACGAGCTGGCTAGCGACTGAGGTCGACGCCCGCTTTGAGCCGTGCCGCAAAGGCGGCGATCAGCTCGACCGTCGCCTCCACGTCGTCCAGGTCGACCAGCTCGACCGGGGAGTGCATGTAGCGCAGGGGAATCGAGACGAGGCCGGTGGGGATGCCCGAGCGAGAGATCTGGATCGCGTCGGCATCGGTGCCGGTGCTCCGCCCGCTGGCGCTGATCGTGTAGTCGATCCCCGCCTCCTCGGCCGTCTCGACGAGCAGCTCGAAGACCTTTGGCGAGAGGGTCGATCCCCGCCCGATCGCGGGGCCGGAGCCAAGCGGATGGCTGCCGATCTCCTTCTCGTCCACGCCAGGGGCGTCGGTGGCGTGAGTGACGTCGACGGCCACCGCGAGGTCCGGGCGCACCTCAAACGCGGACGTCCTTGCCCCAAAGAGGCCGATCTCCTCCTGTACCGCGGCAACCGCCGCGAAGCTGCCGTTGAGAGAGTCGCGCTCGTGGCAGCGACGCAGCGCCTCGATCGCCACATAGGCGCCGAGCCGGTTGTCCATTGCACGGGATATCAGTCGGGTGCCGACAAGGGCAACGGGCTCCGCCGCGATCACGACCGGGTCACCGACGCGCACCAGCTCCGCTGCCTCGTCGCGGTCGGCGGCGCCGATGTCGATATGGAGGCGCTTCAGCTCGACGACCTTCTTGCGCTGGTCCGCGTCGAGCAGGTGCAGTGGCTTGCGCCCGACCACCCCAGGGACGATCCCGTCCCGACCCCGCACCTCGACGCGCTGTCCGACCAGGATCTGGGGGTCCCAGCCCCCGATCGGAGCGAAGTAGAGGAAGCCCTTCTCGTCGATGTGGGTGACGGTGAGCCCGATCTCATCGATGTGGCCCACCACCGCGAGCAGTGGCTCGGCGTCGCCGATGCGGGCGATCGAGGAGCCGAGGCCGTCGGTTGAGAGCGACGCGAAGGAGGCGGCCTCGCGCCAGACTTCAGCCGCAGGGCCCTCGTGCCCGGAAGGGGCTCCAACTCGCAGCAGCTTGTCCAGAAGTGCAGGGGTCTCGGGCATTGGGCCTTCTCCTCGGCCCGGCAGTATGTCTGTTCCGGCTCTCGGCCGAAGGCTAGATCAACCATCTAGACGATCGACTAGCTTTCCCCGGCATGGGTGAGACGCGATGGTGGCGCTGATAACCGGTGCTTCGAGCGGCATCGGCGAAGCCGCGGCGAAGCGGCTTGCGCGTGAGCCAGGCGCCAGGCTGATCCTCGTCGCGCGGCGCGAGGAGCGACTGAAGGCGCTGGCGGAGTCGCTGCCCTGCGAGCCGACGTACGTCGCCGTCGACCTGACCGAGGGCGACGCGCCGGAGCTGATCCGTGCCCATGTCGACGAGCGCTACGGCCGTCTCACGCTGCTCGTCAACAACGCCGGTGCGTCATGGCGCAGTGCCTTCGCAGAGGGTGGATACGCCAACGTCCAACGTCACATCGAGCTCAACTTCGACGCCGTCGTTCGCCTCACCGAGTCGCTGCTGCCGGTCCTGCGGGCCTCGAAGCCGAGCGCCATCGTCAACGTCGCGAGTACCGCGGGGCGCGTCTCGCGCGCCGGGACAGGCTCCTACTCGGCCAGCAAGTTCGCGCTGATCGGGTGGAGCGACGCCCTCTACGCGGAGGAGCACGGGCACGGCGTCCACGTCGGCCTGGTCCTGCCAGGCTTCATCGCCACGGAGGGCTTTCCCGCGACCGAGCTGCGCGAGAAAGCGCTTACCCGCTGGATCGTGTCCAAGCCCGAGAAGGTCGCCGAGGCAATCGTCGCGACTGGATTGCGAGGGAAGGCGGAACGCTACGTCCCGCGCCCCTATGCCCTGGCGGCGATCGCTCGAATCCTCGCGCCGAGGCTCGTCCGGCGCGTCCTCTCGGGCGGTGCCGCATCGACTCTCACCACCCGCACCGCCGCCGAATCGTCCTCGTCCGACTGATCCATCGGCGCGCGGGCGCCGAGCCGGCCTCTATCTGAACCGCTTGATCCGGCAGTGGTGAAAGCCGAATTCGTAAACGGTGTTGTTGGCGGAGTTGCCGCTCCGTTCGGCCTGGATCGATTCGTGGTTGGCCTTGATCCGCTCTTCTTCCTTGAAGTACTTGCCGACCGTTCGCAGCCGCTGCTTGAGGAGCCGGAGGAATTTGATCCATGTCTGGACCGGCTTGGCGTCGGCGGCCGGCGGTGACACCGCCGCGATCTTCTTGACCAGACTGCCAAACGATTGGGAGACCCGGATGAACTGTTTTCCGGCGAGCACCATCTTGCCGTTGCTGAGCCGCTCTTTGGCTCCCGCCATGATCCGTTTGTTGGCAGCCGCGTTCGCCTCGCACATCGGCTCGAGCTGGGCCACGTAGCTTTCCCGCGTCGGTTCCTCGCCATGCGCGGGCGCCGCGACAACAAGCGTCGCGAAGACGATCCCAGCCAAAATTCCAAGCGCCCGCTTCATCCCTGTCCACTGAAGATTACGGACTGAGATCGCTGGGCTAAATCATCTAGCCTCCCGGCTCATGATTTCTACAAACCAGTTCAAGAACGGGTCCCACATCGAAATCGATGGGTCCGTCTACAAGATCATCGAGTTCCAGCACGTGAAGCCGGGCAAGGGCGGCGCGTTCGTGCGGACGAAGCTGCGCAAGCTCGCCGACGGGAGCGTGCAGGACAAAACCTTTCGGGCCGGCGAGAAGTTCCGCCCGGTCCACACCGAGTCGCGCAAGATGCAGTACCTCTACGACTCCGGCGCCGCTGCCGTCTTCATGGACAGCCGCGACTACGAGCAGATCGAGATCTCGAGAGAGGTGCTTGGCGATGCGATGCAGTGGATGCTGGCCAATGACGAGGTCGATGTGCTCTTTGTCGATGAACAGGCCAGCGACGTCCAGGTCCCCAGCACCGTCGAGATGAAGGTCGTCCAGACCGAGCCGGGCGTGAAGGGGGACACCGCGTCGGGCGGCGGCAACAAGGCGGCGACCCTGGAGTCCGGGGTGATCGTCCAGGTGCCGCTCTTCATCGAGGAGGGTGAGACGATTCGCGTCGACACCCGCAACGGCGAGTACGTCTCGCGAGCCTGAAAAGCGCGAGAATAGGCGCGTATGCGCCGATCGGACCAGCGACGCGACGCGGTCTTCGCCTGTTACCAGCGCGATGTCACCGGGCACCCGCTCGATGAGCTGGTGGCCGAGTCGCGCCCGTTCACCCGTGAACTGGCCGAGGGGGTGCAGATGAAGCGCGAGGAGCTGGATGAGATCATCGCCCGCCACTCCCAGGGCTGGGAGCTGGACCGGATCGCGCCGCTGGAGCGCAACCTCATGCGGGTTGCGCTGTATGAGATCGAGCATGTCGACGAGGTGCCGACCGAGGTCGCGATCGACGAGGCGGTAAGCCTCGCCAAGGAGTACTGCGGTGCCGACGCGCCGGGCTTCGTCAACGGCATCCTCGGCGCCGTCGCTCGCGAGCGGGAGAGTGTGTAGATGAGCCGGCTGCGTGAGATCTCGACTCGGCTGACCGCGATAGCCGCTGAGCTTGAGGACTCCGGCGTCGAGGACGAGCGCGCCGCGGAGCTGGCCCGCGAGGCGGCGGAGCTCTCGACCGAGGCGGTCGAGGAGGCCAATCGCCGGATCCGCGAGGCGGAGAGCCCGTCCGAGTGAGCCTTCCCCTCGGCTGCTGATGTACCCGGATGACCTGCGCGCAATGGTCGACGCCGCGCTCGAGCGGTTGCGGTTCTCGGCTGCGCCCGCCACCGCCGGGATCGAGGAGGCGATGCGCTACTCGTTGCTCGCGGGCGGCAAGCGGGTTCGCCCGGTTCTCACCCTCGCCACGGCCCGCGCCCTCGAGGCCGACCCCACGGACTTCCTGCCGGCGGCCTGCGCGATCGAGCTGATCCACACCTACTCGCTGATCCACGACGACCTGCCGGCGATGGATGACGACGAGCTGCGCCGGGGCCTGCCCACGGCCCACGTCAAGTTCGGCGAGGACGTGGCGATCCTCGCCGGCGACGGCCTGTTCGCCGAGGCGATCCGGCTCTTCTGCGAGCAGCCGGGGCCTCCCGAGAACGTCCTCGCCGCCCTGGGCCAGCTGACCGCGGCGACGGGGGTCGACGGGATGGTCGGCGGGCAGTACGTCGACGTCGCGGGCGATGAGAAGGACGCCCAGGGCCTGCGGGACCTTCACGCGCTGAAGACGGGGCGCCTGATCGCCTCCAGCGTCGGTGTCGCGCTGGCCCTCAAGGGGCTGGGCGAACCTGAGACAATCCCGTATCGCCAGTTCGCTGGCGAGCTCGGTGTCCTATTCCAGATCGTCGATGACATCCTCGACGTCACCGGGAGCGACGAGCAACTTGGAAAGCCACGTGGAAGCGACGAGCGACATGGCAAACTCACCTACGTCAGCCTTTTTGGCCTCGAGCGGGCGCGCGAGCTCGCGGCCGAGTCCCACTCAAAGGCGACCGGGGCGCTGGCGGAGGCCGGCGGAGACACCGGCGACCTGAGGCGGGTCGCCGACTACATCTTCACGAGGAACGAATGAGCAACGAGCAGACGCCAGACGACGGAGACCGGCACACCCTTCCGCTGCTGGAGGGGATCGACTCGCCGGCGGACCTGCACGGGCTCGACGACGAGCAGCTGCAGCAGGTGGCGCAGGAGATGCGCACCTACATCATCGACACGATCGGGGAGATAGGCGGCCATTTCGGCGCCAACCTCGGGACCTGCGAGCTGGCGGTCGCGCTGCACAGCATGCTCGACTCTCCCCGTGACAAGGTCCTCTGGGACGTCGGCCACCAGGCCTACCCGCACAAGGTCCTCACCGGTCGTCGAGAGCAGCTGTCCACCATTCGCAAGTACGAGGGGCTGGCTCCCTTCTGCTCGATCTTCGAGTCCGAGCACGACATCATGGGCGCCGGGCACGCCTCGACCTCGGTCGGGTACGCGGTGGGGCTGAAGGAGGCGATGCGCAAGGGGATCGGCGAGGACGGGAAGGTTGCCGCCGTGATCGGCGACGGGGCCCTGACCGGCGGCGTCGCCTACGAGGCGATGCACGCGGCCGGGGGCCTACAGACCCCGATCGTGATCGTCCTCAACGACAACGGGATGTCGATCTCCCCCAACGTCGGGGCCCTCTCTCGCTACTTCAACCGGGCTCGCCTCAACCCGCGCCTCTACCACGCCCGCGAGGGGGTGGAGGACCGGCTGACGAAGCTGCCGCTCGGGCTGGGGAAGCGAATCGAACGGCTCGGCCCGGAGATCAAGTCCGCGATCAAGGCCTACTGGGCGCCGGGGCTCCTGTTCGAGGAGCTCGACCTCGCCTACATGGGCGTGATCGACGGCCACGATGTGGGCGCCCTGCGCGGGGCGTTGCGCGAAGCCTTCGACGCCGACCGCCCGGTGGTCGTCCACATCCACACCGTCAAGGGCAAGGGCTTCGCCCCCGCCGAGGAGGGTGGCCTGGAGGGGATGGAGAAGTGGCACGCGGCCAAGCCCAACTCGATCGTCAACGGGGAGCCCGCCTCCAAGCCCGTTCCCGTGAAGGAGTCCGACTCGCCGGAGTCGATCGCGCCGGAGCGCCTGGAGTCTCCGCCGCCGCCGAGCGCGCCACCCCAGTACACGCAGGTCTTCGCCGACGCGATCGTCAGCGAGGCCGAGCGCGACGATCGCGTGATCGGGATCACGGCGGCGATGGCGGGGGGGACCGGCCTGCAGAAGCTCGCCGACGAGGTGCCCGAGCAGTACTACGACGTCGGCATCGCGGAGCAGAACGCGGTGCTGCTTGCCTCGGGTCTGGCGATCCAGGGGGCGAAGCCGGTCTGCGCGATCTACTCGACCTTCCTGCAGCGCGCCTACGACCAGATCATCCACGACGTCTGCCTCCAGGAGCTGGATGTCACCTTCGCGATGGACCGTGCCGGCTTGGTCGGCGACGACGGCCCGACCCACCACGGCGCCTTCGACGTCTCCTACTTCCGCCCGATCCCCAACGTCGTCGTGATGGCCCCCCGCGACGAGGCGATGCTGGTCCACATGCTGCGCACCGCAATCGCCCACGACGGGCCCGCGGCGCTGCGGTACCCGCGCGGAGCGGCCGAGGGAGTCGCGCTGCCGTCCGAGCCCGAGCAGATCCCAATCGGGTCCGGAGAGCTGCTGTCCAGCGGCGAGCGCGTCGCGCTTCTCGGGTATGGCTACGGGGTGTCGGTTGCCCTGGGGGCGGCCGAGCACCTCTCCGGCCACGATCTTCGGCCGACCGTTGCCGACGCCCGCTTCGCCAAGCCGATCGACACCGAGCTGGTCGAGCGCTTGGCGCTCGGCCACGACCTGTTGGTGACGATCGAGGAGAACGTGCTGCCGGGCGGCTTCGGCTCTGCCGTGCTGGAGCACCTCGAGGAGGCGTTCGCCGACCGTCAGGGCGAGCGCGCGAGGGTGCTGAGGATCGGGCTTCCGGACCGCTACGTCACCCACGGCAAGCCGGCGCTGCTGCACGAGGAGGTCGGCCTGACCGGCGAGTCCGTGGCCGAGCGAGTGCTGGTGGCGCTTCGCCCCGGCGAGCCCGCCCTCAGCTGAGGGCTTGCGGCAATCCGCTCTATGGGTTAGCCTTCCCGCGCCTCTTGGTGGACGGGACGTCTCGCATTCGCGGAGGACGCTTCTGGGGCTACTACAGGGAAAGAGGCACTCGCTCGTGCAGCGGTTCCGCTAGGGGGAAAGCGGACCGCTGTTCGAGCTGCGCTCAGCCGCATGGGACCTTGCTCGTTTCGCCGTCGTCTTAACAGCGATGGGAGCTCTACTCGCGACGGCTGTGGGAGCCCGGTGGCGGGGGCCTGGCCGGCGATGAAGATCGAGTGGGTAATTCCCTGCCGCTACGTGGAGGTCCGCGACAACATCGCGACGATCCTCGGCGCCGGCGGCGACCGCTTCGTGGTCACCGAGGAGCCATGGGAGATCGCGATCATGCTTGCCATCCGGATCAGCGCTTTGGTCGAGGAGCTCGGTCCCGACCGGGTCTATCCGGTGGAGAACCACATCCGCGACCCGCGCGGAGCGGTGATCCAGGAAGAGGTGGGGAGCTTCAGCGCCACCGCCCGCGGCGAGATCGCGACCAACAACTGGCTGCAGGGCGTTTGGGTGCCGGTCGAGGCGAAGTTCCCAACCGAGACCGAGGGCACCTACACGATCACCCACAAATTCGGCGACTCCGAGCACCTGCTTCCCGTGCACATCGCGCATCGGCGCGCAAGAGGGGACACTCCGGCCCATTAGGCACAGGCCCATACATACGCGGGTACTTTACAGATTGAGCTCCTGCTGCTAGCCTATACACATTCAAGTTTTTTTAATTCCAGCCTGATCTCGAGGCTGGGCGGCCGATCGAGATAGCGAGATCCAAAGCCAAGCCTGTCGTGGACAGGCGCCTAAGTCGCATGGCTCCCCAGGCCACCGGGGCTAAGCAGCCACCGGGGCTACACCGGGGCTAAGCAGTAAGCGCTAATCGATCGGGAGGATCTGTGGTTCAGACAGCGAGTGCCGATGCGCCAAGCGAGTGTTGTCACCTAAAGCTGAGCCCGACGGTGGCATGT
Source organism: Solirubrobacterales bacterium (assembly GCA_040901495.1). Lineage (GTDB taxonomy): Bacteria > Actinomycetota > Thermoleophilia > Solirubrobacterales > 70-9 > VRUE01. The sequence goes on along the minus strand of JBBDYO010000057.1, from coordinate 1,690 downwards.
CGACGGGTGGGGATCTCATTTGGGATCGCGATTCGGCATCTGAGCGTGGCGGCGGCGCTTCTTACGGTCTTGGCCCTTGTGGCGGGTAGTGGATTGGCGCCCTCATCTGCTCGGGCCGATCTGTTGCTTGCCCACGGGAAGGCAATGTCGTCAGAACGCATCGATGTGGGCTTCAGCCACAGTTGTGCTGTAGCCGGCGACGGCTCTGTTCGCTGTTGGGGGAGCTCCAACTTCGCCGGCCCCGGCTCGCTCGGCTACCCGGGCGTGACCTCCGTCGCCACCCCCAGTGCAGCCGGGCCGGTGGACCTGGGCGCCGGCCGCAGGGCAGTAAAGGTGGCGGTTGGTTTCAGCCACAGCTGCGCCATCCTCGACAACGGATCGGTGCGCTGCTGGGGCATAGGCACGGACGGCCGTTTGGGCAGTGGCAACACCAACACGGTCGGCGACAACGAGACGCCGGGCTCGGTCGATCCCGTGGACCTGGGCGTCGGTCGCACGGCCGTCGCGATCTCGGCTTCCAGCTCCCATACCTGCGCCCTCCTTGACAGCGGCTCGGTGCTCTGTTGGGGGGTCAATAACAGCGGCCAGCTTGGCTATGGCAACACCAACCACGTCGGCGACGATGAGACGCCCGGCTCGGTGGGTCCTGTCAACCTCGGCGCCGGTCGAACAGCTGTCGCGGTCGAGGCGGGCAACACCCGCACGTGCGCCATCCTCGACAACGGCACGGTCAAATGCTGGGGCTCGTCCACAGAAACACCGGCTTCCCTGCCCGCGGTCGATTTCGGGGGCCGCATCCCTGTGGGGATCTCGGCCAGCGCCTTTCACATCTGCGCCATCCTCGACGACGGGACGATGCGCTGCTGGGGCTCCAACATGTCCGGCGAGCTCGGCTATGGCAACACCACCAGCGTCTCGAGTCCGGCAGCCGCGGGCTCCGTCGATCTAGGTGCCGAACGCACTGCAACGGCGGTCACCGCCTCTGGGGACGGTTTCTGGGGAGGGGTTCGCACCTGCGCCATCCTCGACAACGGATCGGTGCGCTGCTGGGGGGCGGGCGGAGAGGGCCTCTTGGGCAATGGAAACACCGAAACCATCGGGGACGACGAGACCCCCGGTTCCATTCCTCCACTTGATCTCGGAGCGGGTCGCACCACGGTGGATATCTCGGCCAATGCCTTTCACACCTGCGCCCTGCTCGACGACGGAACAGTGCGGTGCTGGGGCACCGGTGGATTCGGTGCGCTCGGTACCGGCAACAACGACAACATCGGCGACGACGAGACTCCCGGATCGGTTCCAGCCGTGGAGCTTGGAGCTGAATACGGCGTCATCGAAACGGTGGCCGGGTCACTCCACAGCTGTGCTCTGTTCGCCAACGGCACCGTGCGCTGCTGGGGTAGCGGTGCAAGTGGCCGGCTCGGCTATGGCGACACCAACAACATCGGCGACAACGAGAACGTTGGGTCCGCCGGCACGGTGAATTTGGGAGGGTCCAGCGCCACGCAGATCGCCGCAGGCGACAACCACACCTGTGCCCTTCTGCAAGACGGCACGGTGCGCTGCTGGGGCAGCTCCAGCAGCGGTCAGCTCGGCTACGGCAATACCAACGACATCGGCGACACCGAGAGCCCCGGCTCCGTCGGGCCGGTGGCGCTCGGCGCGAGCGCGGTGGGCATTGCGGCAGGTG
>JBBDYO010000056.1:0-19611 GCA_040901495.1 Solirubrobacterales bacterium | reverse complement strand
TAGGCGCCGAAGAAGAAGGTGCGGCCCATGTGGAGGAAGATCAGGATCACCATCAGGCTCGAGCCCCACTTGTGCATCCCGTGCACGAACTGGCCGAGGAAGACGTCGTTGTTGATGTGGGATATCGAGGAGTAGGCCTCGGTCGGGGATGGCGTGTAGTACATCGCCAGGAAGACCCCGGTGACCGCCTGCACGATGAAGGCGAAGAGAGCCGCGGAGCCGAGGGTGTAGAACCAGTTGGTCCCCTTCGGTACTTTGCGGTAGAGCATCCCGGTGAGGAAGCCCGACGCGGACGTCCTCTGATCGACCCAGGCGAGGACGTCGGCCGGCGCATCTTTGGCGCGCTCGGTGAGGCGCTGGGCGTCCGACGGGCGCTCCGGGGGCGAGGTCTTGAGGTCGGCGGGCGCGGAGCCCTTGGCTCCGTTGCCCTCGCCGGGCTTGGCGGGCTTGCGGAGCGGAGCTGGAATGAGCGAGTCGAGTTTCATGGCCGGCTAACCCTCATCCACTCGGGGGCGGGAAGGTGGATGGACGCGGCGGGTACAGATACTCCCAGACCCCGCCGGTGAACTCGCCCGGGTCTCGGGTACGGACAGGCTCCAGCTGAGAGGTGACGCTGTAGCGCGGGCCGACCTCGACCTGCCCGCCACGGATCCGCGTCTGGAACCGGTCGAGCGGGCGCACCGGGGGCCCGCCGAGCACTTTGCCGACGAAGTCGTAGACGCCGCCGTGGCAGGGGCAGATGAAGTTCCCGGCGGCCTCGACGAAGCGAACCGGGCAGCCGAGGTGGACGCAGCGGTTTGAGACGGCGATGATTTCGTTGGGGTCCTCCCCCAGGTCCTTGGAGCCCTTGCGGACGTACGCGGTGGTCTTGCCGGCGTCGCCGATTCCCTCGGTTTCGGTGAAGACGACCTGGCGGTAGGTGTCCGCGACGAAATCGCCGAGGGGGCCGACCGCCTCCCAGCGCTCCTTGCCGCGCTCGAAGATCGGCGCCACCGCGAAGCCGATGGCGGGAAGGACGATCGCCGCGCCGGCGACGCCGCCCAGTCCCTGCGCCGCAACGGTGAAGGCGCGGCGGCGAGTCATCGACTCGCCCTCGAAGTAGCCCGGCGGGTCGGGCTTCGCCCGCTCGCCGGATGCCGCCTCGGGCACGTTCTTCTTGTCCGCTTCGTCAGCCACTGTCTGCCAGGTGCAAGGGCTGCGGAGTTTATTGCCTCAGCGACGTGGCCGATGTCGAGGCCAAATGCTCGGAGCCGTCATCGCGCCAAGCATCGGGGGATTGTGTAGGCAGAGTTAACGATCCTGCGGCACCCGTGCTGGCGCTTGGTATAAGCAGCACGCGTGGGGTCGGGTGAGGACACGACGGTGGGACGGCGGTCAACACCGTTCTCACTTCGGCATCCCCGTGCCTTGCTCGCCATCGCCCTGCTGGTGATCGCGGCCCTCGCGGTCATCGGCCGGGGAGTCGAGGACAAGCTCCGGCCAACCTCACTCGACGTTCCGGGCACGGAGTCCTCCGCCGCCAACGACCTGCTCCGTCGCTACTTCGGCGACACCGCGCCGTTCGCGATCCTCCTCCAAGGCCCCGCCGAGGAGCTCGACGCCCAGGGCCCGGACCTGGTCCGCGCCCTCCGCACAGACCCCGCGGTGTCGACTATCTCCCCCTGGGACCGCGGCAGCGTTGCGCGCCTCCGGCCGGGCCCCCGCAAGGCGCTGGTCCTCGTCGATTTCCACGTCAGCCCCGAGGAGGCGGTCGAGGAGTCCGTCCCGCAGCTCGACCGGGCCCTCGAAGAGGAGATCTCATCCCCGGTAGAGGCCACCCAGACGGGCTTTGCCAGCCTCTCCCGGGCGATCCAGGAAGAGACGCTGGACTCGGCCAAAACGGCCGAGAAGATCGCGATCCCATTCCTGCTCCTCGTCCTGCTGCTGGTCTTCCGCTCGCCCGTCGCCGCTGCGATCCCGCTTGCCTTCGGCGCGATCACCGTGACCGCCTCGAGCGGGGTGATCGCCCTGGCCGCTCCGCTCGTGCCGATTAACAGTTTTGCGATCACCGTCGCCACGATGATGGGGCTCGCGCTCGGCGTCGACTATTCGTTGTTGATGGTCTCCCGCTTCCGCGAGGAGCTGGCGGCGGGAGCAAGCCCGCTGGAGGCGGCGCGGATGACGCGCCGTACGGCGGGGAGAACCACGGTCTTCGCCGGGTCGACCCTCTTCCTGGCGATGCTGGTGACGCTGTTTGTGATGCCGGGGACGCTGCTCATCTCCCTGGCGGGAACGGCGATCGCGGTCACGGCGATCAGCGTCATCGTCGCGGGGCTGGTCGCTCCCGCCCTGCTCGTGCTGCTCGGCGAGAACATCGACCGCTGGCGGATCGGCGGCAGCCGGGACGGCACCAGAGTGATGACCCTGGTCGGCGCGGCGTTGAGCCGGCCGCGGCTGGCCGCCGCCTTGATCGGGGGGTTGCTGTTGCTGCTGGCGGTGCCGGCCTTCGACCTGAAGACCGGCCCTCCGAGCGCCGAACAGCTGCCCGCCTCCGACCCCGCCCGCCAGGACGCCGAACTGGTCGCCGACACGATCGGCCCCGGCTGGGACGCTCCGTTCGTCGTCGTCGCGGTCGCCAACGAGGGGACGATCACCGACGAAGAGAACCTGGCGGCGCTCTCTCGCTGGCAGCGGCGGATCGCCGACGACCCCGGCGTGCAGGCGGTGGTCGGGCCGGCGAAAATCAAGGAGCGCGTCGCGCCCCTGAAGCGGGGAGGCGACCAGCTGATCGCCGGCAAAGGCGACGCCGACCCCGAGAAGCTGGAGAACCTTGGGGTTCGGCTCGGCGATGCCGCGGGGGCCGTCAAACAGCTGCGGTCGGGGATCGCGGCGGCGTCGTATGGGGCGGGCCTGCTCGCCACCGGCACCGGACGGGCGGGGTCTGGGGCGGGGGAAATCGAAGGGGGATTGGTCGAAGTGACCAATGGGGCCGAAAAAGCGGTCGACTCGCTGGACCGCCTTTCCGATGGCTCCGAAAGGCTCGCCGACGGACAGCAGGAAGCTCAGTTCGGAGCGCTCTCTCTCAAGCTCAACCTGATCGACCTGCTCCCGAACCTACGCAGCAACGGCCTCAACCGTGCGCGCCGGCTGCGCGCCGACCTGAACCGGCGGGCCGCCGTCGATCCCACCCTGTCGGAGCAATCGATCGAAGCCGAAAAACTGGTGCGGGTGCTGGCGGCGGTGCGAGACGAAGTGAGGGAACTTCGCGGCCTCGCGACCAGGCTCTACGCCGGCCAGAAGAAGCTGGCGGAAGGTGGCGCGAAACTCCACAAAGGGACGGAGGAACTGGCGGACGGGGCGACCGAACTGCCAGAAGCCTTGGGGCAGCTGCGGGAAGGGGCCGCACAGCTGGTCGGTGGGCTGGTGCGGCTGCGCGGTGGAGCCGACACGCTGGAACAGCGGCTGGCCGAAGGCTTTCAACGCTCTCGCCCGTTGCAGGCCGGGTTGCGGCGCGCCAACGTCGACGTAACCGTCCGCGCCGCTCGCTTCGAGCGGCGCGTCGGGCAGCTGCGTCGCTCCTCCCCCGGAATCTTCGACTCGGGCTACTTCGTCCTCTCCGCCCTGGAGGGCGCACCAGAGAAGGAACGGGAGCGCGTTTCCCACTTCGTCGACCTCGAGCACGGCGGTCAGGCCGCCCAGATCGTCGTCATCCCCAGGTACACGTTCAACACCCCGGGGTCGGAAGCCCTCAACGGTCGCCTCAAAGAGGCCGCGGCCGGCCTCGCGGGGGAAACCGGCGTCTCGACCGGGGTCACCGGCGGAGCGGCGGAACTGATCGATTACACGGACGAGATCTCCAGCCGGATCCTGATCATGATCGCGGTGATCACGATCGCGACCTTCCTGATCCTCGTCGTGATCCTGCGGGCGCTGTTGCTGTCGGCGCTGGCGGTGGCGCTCAACCTGGTCACGGTCGCCGTGGCCTTCGGCGTCCTGACCCTGCTCTTCAACGTCCCGGAGGGCTGGCCGCTGGGCGGGCGCACCTACGTCGACGCGATCAGCGCCGCGGGGATCTTCGGCATTGTCTTCGGCCTCTCGATCGATTACGCGGTCTTCCTGCTGATGCGGATGCGCGAGCACTACGAGAACGAGTCCTCGAACGAGGAGGCGATCGTCTTCGGCCTCGAACGCACGGCGCGGGTGATCACCGGCGCGGCGGCGATCATGCTGGCGGTCTTCGTCGTTTTCGCCGGCGCCAAGATCGCCACGATCAGCCAGCTAGGGGTGGGGCTGGCGGTCGCAGTGGTGCTCGACGCCACGGTGGTGCGGATCGTGCTCCTACCGGCCCTGATGCTGATATTCGGGGACCGAGTCTGGTGGATGCCGGGATGGCTGGAGAGGATCCTCCCGAAGATCGATCTTCACGGTTCCCGAGCGGGTTAAAGACAGGAGAAGCATCTAAAGCTCGGTGGGAGAGCCGTTGGAACTCATGTAACTTGGTCGTGGGCGGGCGTGGGAGGCTGGCCAGATGCGCTCCGCGCGCCGGTTCCGCCCGAGAGCAGACAGGAGAGGATCGAGTGGAAAGCTTCAGGAAGTTGTCTCTGCCAAGGTTGGGCTTGGCTGCAATCGCCGCCCTCCTCGTCGCGGTCCCCGCGGCGCAGGCGGCGGAAGACCCGGTGGTGGTGGAAGCCCGAAAGGCCTACCGCGCCCAGGTCGAGCCGATCTGTAAGTCCAGCAGCGACAGCAACGCCAAAATTCTCAAGGGGATCGAAAAACAGGTGAAAAACGGGGTCCTCGTCCCCGCGGGCAAACGCTTCATCCGCGCCTCGGAGGCCTTCGGCAAGGCGGTGAAGAGGATCGCGAAAGTGCCCCGCCCGAGCACCGAAGCGCAACTGGTCGGCAAGTGGATCGGCTACCTGAAAGAGCAGGAGAAATGGCTGCGCAAGATCGGCCAGGCGCTGAAGGCCGAGAAAGAGGGGCAGGCCAACGCAGGCGCCACCAAGCTGGACAACGCCAACAGAGACGGCAACGAGCTCATGATCGACTTCGAATTCAACCACTGCAAAATTAAGTCCGACAAGTTCCTCTAGCTTGCGGCGCAGTGTGGTCACAGCCGTGGTGGCGATTGCCGTCGTCGGCGCCGCGGGCGTCGCGCAGGGAGAGAAAACCAGGCGCGGCGACGTGCTGGTCACCTTCAACGGCGACATCACCCCACACGCTCTGCCGCGCACGACGCTCGCCCCGGCCTCGGTTTGGATCAGCAGCTCGATCGAATCGACCGAAGGGGCAGCCGTCGTGCCACCACAACTGCGCGAGATCGCGATCGAGATCAACCGTGCCGGGAGGTTGTTCGACGAGGGGCTTCCGACGTGCGCGGTCAAGCAGATCCAGCCGTCGACGATCAAAGCAGCCAGGAAGATCTGCGGAGGCTCGATCATCGGGGCTGGAAAAGTGGGGCTGAAGCTCGTCCTTGGAGGCCAGCCCGCGAGTGACTTCCACGCCAAGCTGCTCGCCTTCCACGTGGCCCCCGCGAACGGGTACCGGCGGCTCGTCGCGCAGGTCTACGGGGTCAAGCCCCCGTCCGCCTTTGTCCTCGTTTTCAAGATCCGCAAACAGAGCGGCACCTACGGCACCGTGATCGAAACGACCCTGCCGAAATCCGCAAGGAGATGGGCGTACATCACGCATTTCGCGTTAAAGCTGCGACGGATCTTCGACTACGAAGGCAAGCGACGCAGCTACATCAATGCGGGCTGCGAGGCGCCGGAGGGCTTCCCCGGCATCACCTTCCCGTTCGCCCGGGCCAGCTTCACCTTCGAAGACGGCAGGCGCGTCTACTCGACCTTGACTCGCGAATGCGAGGTCCGCTAGCGAGGTCGGAGGGATCGTCGCTAGCCGGCGATCGTTGCGACCGACTTCTGCCATAGAGCCGGTACCTCGTCCGCTCGCTCTTCGGCGTGAGACTGGGCGCAGAGGCTGATCAGGTCCGCCAGCTCGCGAACCGCCTCGGCGTCTCCGAGGGCCGCCAAGCGCTCGATGCCCAAGGCGTAGAGGTAGTCGCCGGCGAGCAGGGCGAGGTCGGCGTCGTGCCCAGCGAGCAGGCGCGGCTCCCCGTAGTGGAGCAGGTAGCCCTCGCGGACCGCCTCGACCACCAGGGAGTACTCGGCGGGCGCCGCCGCGGCTCGCGGCCCGGCTGCCGCCAAGGGGCCGAAAACGGGCTCCTCGCTGGGCTCGACGACGTGCGGGGAGATCGGCGTGCTCTCCTCTCGCAGCAGAGTCGCGACGGCGTGCAGGGCTTCGGCGGGGTCGGTCATGGCAGCGCCTCGTCCAGTGCGGCGGCCGCGGCTTCGACGGTGCGGTCGATCGCGGCGTCGTCGTGGGCGAGGGAGACGAACCAGGCCTCGAACTGGGATGGGGGCGGGTAGACGCCATGGTCGAGCATGGCCCGGCAGAAGCGGGCGTAGGCATCCAGGTCGCAGGCCATCGCGCCGGCGAAGTCAGTGACGGGATCGGCGTTGAAGAAGAGGGTGATGAGGCCGGGGGCCGAGGCAACTTGGAGTGCCCGCCCCTCGGCAAGGCTCGAGAGGCCGGCCGCGAGGCGGTCGGTGAGCGCCGCGAGGCGGTCGTAGGCGGGGGCATCGAGCTGGCGCAACGTCGCCAGGCCGGCGGCCATCGCGAGCGGGTTGCCGGAGAGGGTGCCGGCCTGGTAGACGTCGCCGGCCGGGGCAATCTTCTCCATCGCCTGCCGCGGGCCGCCGAAGGCCGCTGCCGGCAGGCCGCCGCCGAGCACCTTGCCGAGCACCGTGAGGTCCGGCTCTACCCCGTAGAGCTCCTGGGCGCCACCCCGGGCGACCCTGAAGCCGCTGATCACCTCGTCGAAGACAAGCAGGGCGCCGGCCTTCTCCGTCTCCGCGCGAAGGAACTCGAGGAAGCCGTCTTCGGGGGGGACAACCCCCATGTTGGCCGCGATCGGCTCGGCCAGCAGGGCAGCGACGGGGCGTTCGGCGAGGGCGCGGGAGACCGCGTCGCGGTCGTTCCAGGGAACCACCACCGTGCCGGCCGCCTGCGCGGCGGTGACACCGGGGCTGGCCGGGATGGCAAGGGTGGCAAGGCCCGACCCGGCGTTTGCGAGCAGGCCGTCAGCATGGCCGTGGTAGGCACCGGCGAACTTGACCACCACGTCGCGGCCGGTGACTGCGCGGGCGAGCCGGATGGCGCTCATCGCCGCCTCGGTGCCGGAGCTGGTCATCCGCAACATCTCCACCGAGGGGATGCGGGCGACCACCTCTTCGGCCAGATCGACCTCCGCGACCGTCGCGGCGCCAAAGCTGGTCCCCCGCGATGCGGCCTCGTTCACGGCCGCGACCACCGGCGGCGGGGCATGGCCGAGGATCAACGGCCCCCAGGAGCCGATCCAGTCGATGTAGCGAGTGCCGTCGGCGGCGACCAGCTCGCAGCCCTCCCCCCGCTCGATGAAGATCGGGTCGCGGCCGATCTGCCGCATCGCCCGAACCGGCGAGTTCACCCCGCCAGGAAGAACCTTCACCGCCCGCTCGTACAACTCGGAGGACATCGGGGGGCTTAGGTGCCTGTCCCAGGCACTAGGCGTGCTCCGCTTCCCACCTGGCGTAGTCGTCGGTGAAGTAGTGGAGGCGGATCTTCTTGTACTCGGTCGAGGAGTAGAGCGTGGCCCGGTCCTCAGGCCCCATCCCGCACTCCTCGGCGATCGAGTCGAGGATCGCGTCGCACTCCTCCTTGGAGCGGCCGTGGGCCATGGTGAAGACGCTGTAGGGCCAATCCTCGTAGGTCGGCCGCTGGTAGCAGTGCGAGATGCCGCGGAAGGCGGCCATCCGGCCCCCCGTCTCCATGATCTCGGGCTCCGGCACCTTCCAAACCCCCATTCCGTTGGCCGAGAAGCCGGCGCGGCGGTGGTAGAGGATCGCCGCGACTCGGCGCAGGATCTTGCGATCGACCATGCCCTGGAGGTGTCCCAGCAGCGACTCGGTGTCGAAGCCCAGCTGCTCGGCTGCCGCGTCATAGGGTCGCTCGACCGGCTCCATCGGTCCCTGCAGCGTGCGGATCACCTCGATGTCGCGCTCGTCGTAGGGCTGGGCCTCCAGCTCGCGGGGCGGCGCGGCTTCGACCGCCGCGGAGAGGGCATCGGTGCCCTTCTCCATCTCCAGGTTCATGTTGATCTTGAACAGGGTCAGGGTCGGCAGCTGCCGCATCGAGGTCGCGCCCGTCTCCCGCATCAGCACCTCGAGGGTGCCGGCGAGGCCGAGCTCGGAGTCGGGCGGGGTGGCGATCGTGAACCAGAGGTTGAAGTCGTGGGTGCGCAGGTAGTTGTGGGAGACGCCGGGGTGGGCGTTGACCGCCGCCGCTGCCCGCTGGGGGTGCTCGCCATCGACTTTGGCGGCGACCAGCATCGACTCGTAGCCGAGGGCGCGAGTGTCGAAGATCGGGGTGATCTCACGGATGATCCGCTCGTCGAGCAGGCGCCGGGTCCGGGCCAGGACGTCGTCGAGGTCCATTTCGGCCTCCGCGGCAACCAACGCGAACGGCTGCGGGTCGAGCGGGAAGCTCGACTGCAACAGGTTCATCAGCCGCTTGTCGGCTTCGTCCAAGGGAATCGCAGCGCCGTCCTTGCGCGACCGCGCCTTCGACTGAGGAACCTTCGGCGCGTCTACTGACATACCGCGCTCACACTCGCTCGGTCGCGAGGAATCAGACTGCGACGCTCCCTCGCTCGGTTCGCTAGAGCCATCCCGCGGCCTCCTTCGCGTAGTAGGTGACGATTGCGTCGGCACCCGCACGCCGGATCGAGGTCAGGGTCTCTAGCACCGCGGCGCGCTCGTCGATCCAGCCGTTCGCCGCCGCCGCCTTCAGCATCGAGTACTCGCCCGAGACGTGGTAGGCGGCGACCGGGGCGCCGGTCTCGTCCTTAACGCGCCGCACAACGTCGAGGTAGGAGGTTGCCGGCTTGACCATCAGCATGTCCGCTCCCTCTTCGAGGTCCAGCTTGGCCTCTCGCACCGCCTCCGCCGCGTTGGCGGGGTCGAGCTGGTAGCCGCGTCGGTCGCCGAATTCGGGGGTCGACTCCGCGGCCTCGCGGAAGGGCCCGTAGAAGGCCGAGGCGTACTTGGCGCTGTAGGCGACGATCGGCACCGCCGAGTGGCCCTCTTCGTCGAGCTGGTGGCGGATCGTCCCGACCCTGCCGTCCATCATGTCGCTCGGCGCGACCGCGTCGGCGCCGGCCTCGGCGTGGGAAATCGCCGTTTTCGCCAGCAGCTCGACCGTCAGGTCGTTGTCGACCTCGCCGTCGCGGACGAAGCCGCAGTGGCCGTGCGAGGTGTACTCGCAGAGGCAGACGTCGGTGATCACCATCAGGTCGGGGTGGGCCTCCTTAAGCGCCCTGACCGCCATCTGCACCACGCCCTCGTCGTCGTAGGCCCCCGATCCCGTCTCGTCCTTGGCCGAGGGGATGCCAAAGAGGAGGATCGCGCCGATCCCTGAGGTGACCAGCTCGGTCGCCTCGGCGACCAGCTCGGAGATCGAGAGTCGCTCGATGCCCGGCATCGACTCGACCTCTTCACGCACTCCTTCTCCCGCGACGACGAACGCGGGCTGGATCAGGTGCTCGGGCGAGAGGTTCGTCTCGCGGACCAGGCCGCGGAGAGCCTCGGTGCGGCGCAGGCGGCGCAGGCGTGTGGCGGGAAACGGCATCCGGTCGATTCTAGGGACGTGCATAGCCCTGGGCTCGGCTCAAGCCGCGCCTAACAATGCAGCGAATGATGTCCCAGTAGCGTTCGCTGCTGATGGAGGGGTCAGCCACAGCGGCGCTAGAGGCGCGGGGACTTGTGAAGCGCTACGGAGACCGCGAAGCGTTGCGGGGGGTGGATTTCGCCGCCGATCGCGGAGAGCTGCTGGCGCTGATCGGGCCCAACGGGGCCGGCAAGACGACGCTGCTCTCGATCCTGGCGGGGATCTCTCGGCCGGACGAGGGCAAGGTCCACCTGCCCCGCGGCGAGGTGGGCTGGGTGCCGCAGCAGGCGGCCCTCTACCGCCGGCTCACGGTCGAGGAGAACCTGCTGCTCTTCGCCCGTCTGGAGAAGCACGAGGACCCGCGGGCCTCGGTCGAGGAGATGCTCGAGCTCACCGGCCTGGGCGATCGCCGCCAGGAGATCGTCGCGCGGCTCTCGGGCGGGAACCAGCAACGGATCAACATCGCGATCGGCCTGCTCTCGCGTCCCGTCGCGTTGCTGCTGGACGAGCCCAGCGTCGGCCTCGACCCCCGCCAGCGGGCGCGGCTCTGGGAGTTCGTCGCGGTGCTGGCCGCGACGGGGACGACCGTGATCTTCTCCACCCACGACATCCAGGAGGCGGAGCGCTACGGCCAGCGGCTGCTGGTCCTCGCCGACGGTGAGGACCTCTTCCAGGGGACGCCCGAGGCGCTGCGGAACGCGGTCCGCCGGGAGGCGCCGGAGGCCGCCAACAGCGACTTCGAGACCGCCTTCGTCGCCTACCTCCACCACCGGGGCCACTGAGCGTGCGCTGGCTGCTGCTCAAGGACCTTCAGATCCTGCGCCGCTCGCCCCTGCAGGCCTTCCTCCTGATCGCCTACCCGGTGCTGCTCGCGATCCTGGTCGGCTTCGCGATATCGCGCGACCCCGCAAAGCCGCGGGTCGCCTTCCTCAACGAGGTCCCGAGCGGTGCTCGAGTCAGCGTCGGGCAGGCCGAGCTGCCATCCGTCAACGTCGACCAGCGCATCTGCCAGAGGGTCGAATGCGTCCACGTCTCCAACCGCGACGAGGCGGAAGAGAAGGTTCGCTCGGGCGACGTCCTCGCTGCCCTGGTCCTCCCCGCCGACCTGGTCGACCAGATCAACTCGCTCTCGACGCCAACTCCGGGCACGCCGAAGGTCGAGGTGATCGTCAACGAGGAGGACCCGGTCAAGGCGCAGCTGGTCGACGACCGGATCTCCTCGCTGCTCGCACAGGCCAATCTGGTGATCGCCCGGCGAATCGCCAACGAAGGCGGGAAATTCCTCAACCTCATCCTCAACGGGGGCAGCTTCGAGGTGATCGGCCAATCGGTGGAGATCCTCGGGCTGCAGTCATCGGCGCAAATCCTCCAAGTGCTCCGCCGCTCGCTGCCGCCGCCGGATCGCGAATCGCTGGACCAGGTGATCCGCTTCACGATCCTTGCCCGCAACAACCTCGACGTAGGCGCGGTCCTGATCTCCCGCCTGACCCAGCCGATTGCCGTCGACAAACAGGTCGTCAGTGAGCCGACGCCGCCGCTCGACATCTTCGCGATCGCCGTCGCCGCAACGCTGACCCTAACCTTCGTCACCGTGCTGCTGGTCGCCGGATCGCTCGCGCTGGAGCGGGAGGAGAACGCCTTCTCGCGGCTCACCCGAGGACTCGTCTCCCGCGCGGCGTTGCTCGCCGAGAAGATAGGGCTGGGTATGGCGATAGGGCTGGTCGTCACCCTGCTGATGCTGGCTGGGGTACAGCTCTTCGTCTCGCTTGAGTGGAGTCGCTTCGGCCTCTGGTTGGTGGCGATCCTCGCGGGCGCCGGCGGCCTGGCCGCGGCCGGGGCGGCGCTCGGCGCGGCGGCGCGAGAGGTCCGCGCGGTCTCGCTGCTGGCCTTCATGGTCTCGCTGCCGATCGCCCTCCTGTCGCTCGTCCCCTCCGGGGCCGTGGGCCCAGCGCTCTACGACGCGATCGAGGTGATCACCGCGCTCTTCCCGATCAAGCCCACGCTCGATGCGATGACCGCGGCGCTCAACCCAGCCGGGCCGGGGATGGCGGGTCCCCTCCTGCACCTCGCGGCATTGATTGTCGGCTATGGCTTGATCGCTCGCTTCGCGCTTCGCCGCTTCACCGCGGTCTGATCGGCGGCGGGGATAGGGTCCGCTCATGCGGGTGCTCTTCATCGGGGACGTGGTCGGCGGGGCAGGGCGGCGGGGTCTGGCGGCCGCGATGCCCGAGCTGCGCGAGCGCCACAGCCCCGACTTGGTGATCGTCAACGGCGAGAACGCGGCCGGGGGCATGGGGATCACCGAGAAGACGGCGAAGGCCCTCTTCGACGCGGGCGCCGATGTGATCACCACCGGCAACCACGTCTACCGGCACCGCAACGCGTACGAGTTCCTCGACAGCACGGAGCGGGTGATTCGGCCCGCCAACTACCCCCACGCCAATCCCGGCCGGGGGCACGTCGTCGTCGAGGCGGCCGGGATGCGGGTCGGGGTGATCAACCTCAGCGGCGCGGTGGGCCTGCAGGTCGCGCGCTCACCCTTCCACGAGGTCGACAGCATCCTGGAGAAGATCGAGGCCGACGCCGTGGTCGTCGACTTCCACGCCGAGGTGACCAGCGAGAAGGTCGCGATGGGGTGGCATCTCGACGGGCGGGTCGCGGCGGTCCTCGGCACCCACACGCACGTCCCCACCGCCGACGCGCGGGTGCTGCCGCAGGGGACGGCGTTCATCTCCGACGTCGGCATGACCGGGTCCCGGACCAGCGTCCTCGGTGTCAAACCCGAGCAGGCCCTGGCGGCGCTGATCACCCAGATGCCGGTCAAATTCGAAACGGCCGAAGACGACGTCTGGGTGATGGGCGCGGTGGTTGAGGTGAATCCGGACGGCACGGCCGACTCGATTGAGCCGGTGATGGTCCCGGCTCCTGCCTGAGGGGCATTGCCGCCCGCTTCTCGACAGTCGCCATCGCGACCAAGAGGAGAGGGTAGAACCAGACGATGTAGAGGTAGAACCAGTGCTGAGCGGTCAGCTGGAGGCCGATCAGCAGCGCCGCCCCAAGCGCCGCGACCTGGGTCAGGTTCTTGTGCTTTGGCCAAAACGCAAAAGCCACCGCAGCAGCAGCGACAGCAATCAGGATCGCCATGCGCAAAGGCTCCAGCCCGCCGACCTGTCCCCACAAGCTGAACGGCGAAGCGCGGCCCGACTGGTAGCCGATCGTGCGGTCCCAGACGGTGGCCAGGCCTGGGTCGATCGCTGGCCACGCCATCAGCAGTGCTGTGGTCGCGATGAAGGCGATTACGAACCTCGCGACCGCGGGTCCTGTCACAGGGGGAGGGGGGCCTGCGGGCGGGGTCGTCCTCGACCCCCCTCCCCCTGTGCCACCCGCGGGCGTGGGCTTGTAGGTCGCCAGCATTGGGACCAGGAGTGCGGGCGCGAACTTGGTCAGTGTTGCCAGGGCTGCCAGAGCTCCGCGCGCAACCGGACGAGCGAGAACAAGCAACGTCGCCACTAGGAATAGGGCGACGAGGGTGTCGTTGGAGTTGGATTGGAGGGCGAAGGCGGTGTAGGGATAGGACGCCCAGGCGAAGGCCAACGTCGCAGCAAGGCGCCGGCCCGCCTCGCCGGGGCGGAGGCGGAGGCCGAGAAAGAAGAGCAGGGCGAAGGTTGCGAGGTCGAAGGTGACGGCCGCGCCGTGGGCGGCGGGGAGATCGTCCCAGCTTCCCTGCCAAGGCCAGATCGCCTCGAAGGGGACGTAGGCCAGGTAGGTGGTCGGGCCGTAGGTGTCCCCCTCCGAGATGTCATCGGGGAAGTTGCCGTACAGAGGGTCGCCGTGGGAGATCCGGTCCGCGCCGACCACCCCGGCGTAGCCGACGTCGATCGCGCCCGAGTCGGCGACGTTGAGGCCGGCGCGGAAGCCGATCAGGAAGAGGGCGGCGATCAACAGCCAGACAACCGGCCAGACGGGGCGCAGCCCCTCCCCCCGACCGCGCAGCCCGATCCAGAGCGCCCGGAATAGCAGGTAGAGCAGCACGGGGTACTGAAGTGGGACCGAGACGCCGATCTCGCCTCGGTTGAAGAACCAGTGGGAGAGGCCGAAGGCGAGCAGGACGAGGAGATCGAGGTTGGCGACTCGCCATAGGCGGCGCCAGTCCAACAACCCGATCAGGAAGAGGGCGCAGAGCGGAAGGAATACGTAGGGCGCGTTGAGCTTGTGCCCGAAGGCGCCGGAGTAGCCGCGGGCCATCTTCCATGCGACCTGGTAGCCGGTCCACGACTCGCGGACCAGGCCGGTCACCGGGTCGACGATGACCAGCGCCACCCCCTTGTCGTCCGCGAAGTAGGCGACCTCCCAGCTGCCGTCGGCCATGTTGGCCGAGTGGGTCAGGTCTGGATTTCCCTCCCGCAACCGGACAACATTGGAATCCCGATCCGCAATTCGCGCCGCCTCCCCCTTGCCTACCTGAGCAGTCGCTGCGCTCGGCAGCAGCATCGTGAGGAGGAGCAGAGCGACGGCTGCCGCGGGTGGCGTGGAGATGAGGGTCGTCGCCCGCAGCCTGCGAGGACGACGGCCCTTCTCTCCACGACAGGACCCGCGGCCCGGGGCTCTACTCGTCATCGAGCCCAAAATGCTGCAGGACGACAGGCGCCACGTCGCGCAGGGACCACTGCGGCCGCTCGGCGGGGTCGCTGGGGCCGCAGCCGACGAAGAGCAGGGGCCCAAGCGAGTCGTCGCGGTGCAGCGCCCCGTGGCTGCCGCCGCCTGCGTGACTGACCCCTCCCCAGTCCAGCGCCTCGTAGCCCAGCGCCAAGGAGACGATGAAGTCCCCAGCGTGAGGAGCGGCCAGCGCTGAGAACACGCGGCCGAGCGGGTCGGGGTACTCCTCGCTGCGGAGCCGGCCATCGACCAGCGAGGCCTCCAGCGTCTCCAACTCACCCTCGAGCTCCCAGCACCGTCCGCGCAGGTCCTCGACCTCCTCGCCCGGGCGGAAACGCAGACGCTGCCCGTTCCGCTCCACCACGGCTGTTACCCCGTCGACAGCCGCGATCCCCACCCCTTGCCGCCGCAAGGGAGCGCCGTCGCGAGCCTCGAGCCAGCAGACGAGGTCGGCCCCTTCCATCTCGGTGAGGACGCGCCGGACCTCGCGGTGCTCGGCGGGCTCCCCACCGCCGTCCAGCAGGTAGACGTGGGCTGCGCGGCCCGTCGGGCTGACAGCCAGCTGCGCGGGGTCGGGCCGGTCCTCGGACGGTTTCAGGACCCGCCAATCCCGGCCGAGCAGCTCGGCGAGGGGCAGGCCGCGTTGCACCGGCGTCTGGGCATGGTCAGCGAGCAGGATCACGGCGTGCTCCTCGAGGAACGCGTCCATGCCACCCGCCGCCTCGACCAGCATCGAGAACGAGTGGTCGGCCTTGGCGATCGACTCGACGCTCGCTTCGGGGCCGTGGCGGTGAGAGTAGTTGTCGTTGTCCGGAAGGGAGAGGAGCAGGAAGTCGAAGCCGTCGTCCTTCGCCAGCTCGGCGGCGCAGCAGCCCGCGTAGCCGTCCCGGTTGCCGGGGATCGAGGTCGAGCGGCAGGGGACCTCGCGACTGGCGTAGAGGTCACCGTAGAAGAGCTCGCGAGGGCCCCAGGTGTGGTGGCGGAACTTGAGCTGGGTCGCGTCGACGGCGCGGCGCAGCAGGCCGTCGAGAGAGACCTGGTGCCGATGGCGGCCGCGGTAGATCAGAAAGGGCGTGCAGGCCGTGTTGAGGCCCGCGTCATCGAGGCGCTCGAAGACGGTCTCCGCATCGGGGTTCAGGTGGGCCAGGTTCATGTTGTAGACGAGGTCGTAGAGCGCCCGGAACACGCCCACGGTGCGCGTCGCCTCCAGCGAGGAGCCGTACTCCACGTAGCGCCGCTCCAGCCGGTGGTACCAGTTCATCCCGCTGATCCAATGCTCGTCGGCGGCGGTCCCGGTGACCATCTCCGCGCATGCCACCGGGGTCACCGAAGGGAAGCTCGAGACGCAATCCGGGACCAGGTTCCCGCGCTCCAGCAGCGCCCCGAAGCTGGGCGCCCGCCCCTCGTCGACGGCGCGTTGCAGCATGTCGGTCCGCAGCGAGTCGACATAGGTGAGGACGAGCTTCCTGGGCGGCATCCCGCCGAATGATGAAGCCCTCGCGGGCGGGCCGAGCGGTGCGGGAGCGGTGGCGGGTTTGGCTGGGCCTAGCGGAGGACCCGCAGGCCCGCGTGCTTGCGCTGGACCTGGCGGTGGCGCGAGGCGCCCAGCCAGATCAAGACGATGAGCGCCACCAAGCCGAACTCGTGCACCAGCAGCGAGACGCCGAGGGCAAACAGGGCAGCGAGGAAGATGAGGAACCCGAGTGCGCCGGATCGACCGCCTTCGCGCTGGCTGGCGCCGTTGACGACGTCGCTGATCACGACGCAGCCGACGGCGGCGCCGATCAGGCTGAACAACCCGCCGAGCGGAGCGCTCAGGTCCGCCGAGCCGGCGAAGAAGATGCCGACCACCAGGCCGATGACCGCGGCCAGGAGAGTCATTCGCCCGCGGGCCGATCCGCGAGTCCCGGTGGTGCCCGCCAGCATCCCGATCGCAATGCCGATGGCCAGCTCAAGACCCATGCCGGACAGGAAGCTCACTGGGTAAAACCTACACTTCAGGGATGTCTGAGCCGCCACACAGACGGCGGGCGCACACGCGCACCCGAGATCTGGAGCGCTACGCGGGGCTCTTCGCCGAGCGCACACGCGTGATGCGCTCCTCCGCGATGCGCGACCTGATGGCGATCACGGCGCGCCCGGAGGTGATCTCGCTTGCGGGAGGCCTGCCCGACACGTCAACGTTCCCACCGGGGACCTTCGCCGCCCAGATGACCCGTATCGCGCAGGAGTCGGCGGCCGAGGCCCTTCAGTACGGGCCGACCGAGGGCTTCGCCGAGACGGTCGACTGCATCCTCCAGGTGATGGGGGCCGAGGGCATGCTGCCGGACCCCGATGACGTGATCGTCACCACCGGGGGCCAGCAGGCAATCGACCTGATCTGCAAGACGCTCATCGACCCCGGCGACGTGATCATCTGCGAGGCCCCGACCTACCCCGGCGCCGTGCCGGTCTTCTGCAGCTACCAGGCCGAGGTCATCCAGATCGAGTGCGATTCCGAGGGGATGCGGATCGAAGAGCTGGAGGAAGTACTGGGGAGGCTCGACGACGAAGGGCGCCGGCCGAAATTCGTCTACTCGGTGCCGAGCTTCCAGAACCCCGCGGGAGTGACGCTCTCGCTCGAACGGCGGCGGCGCTTGGTCGAGCTGGCGCGCCATCGCGAGCTGCTGGTCGTCGAGGACAACCCCTACGGCCTGCTCCGCTTCGGGGGCGAGGCGCTGCCGCCCCTGTACCAGCTCGACGGGGGCGACTTCGTGATCTACGTCGGCACCTTCTCGAAGATCCTCCCCCCGGGTATACGGCTCGGCGGGGCGGTGGCGCCACCGCCGGTGATGGAGAAGATCGTGCTCGGCAAGCAGGCGGCCGATCTCTGCACCTCGACGCTGACCCAGTACTTCGTGCAGGAGTACTTCGCCGAAGGGCGCTGGCAGGACTACGTCGCGAGCCTGGTCGAGATCTACCGCGACCGGCGCGACACGATGGTCGCTGCGCTGCGCGAGCACTTCCCCCCGCAGGCGACCTGGACCGAGCCCGAAGGCGGGCTCTTCATCTGGGCGACGCTGCCCGAGTTCCTCGACACCAGCGATCTGCTGGCCAAGGCGCTGCGCGACGACGTCGCCTTCGTCCCCGGGCAGGCCGCCTACGTCGACGGGCGCGGGCGCAACTCGATGCGGCTCAACTTCTCGGGGGTGGATGAGGACGTGATCAAGGAGGGCATCCGGCGGATCGGGAAAGTGATCGCCGAGCAGGTCGAGCTGTACGGGACCCTGACCGGCGAACACCCTGTGACCCCCCAAGCTTCCGACGGCGGCGAGCAGGCCGATGTTTTGCCATTTCGAAAAGCTGGTGAAGGACCGTGAAGGTCGCCGTGCTCAAGGGCGGCCGCTCGCTGGAGCGCGGCGTCTCTCTGCGCTCCGGCGCGCGGGTCGAGGACGCGCTCCGGAGGATCGGCCACGAGCCGCTCCCCCTCGACGCCGACACCGGCCTCGTTAAGCGATTGATCGCGGAGCGCCCCGACGTCGCCTTCGTCGCCATGCACGGTCCCGGAGGTGAGGACGGCACCACCCAGGAGCTGCTCGAGATCCTCGACATCCCGTTCACGGGACCGGGTGTGGCTGCCTGCGCCCGCTGCATGGACAAGGTCCTCGCCAAGCACCAGATGCGGGGCGCAGGCGTGCCGACGCCAGAGTGGTTCGCCTTCAACGAGACCGCGTTCCGGGAGCTGGGTGCGGCCGACCTGCTGGCAAAGCTGGAGGTCCGGCTGGGCTTCCCGCTGGTCGTCAAGCCGAGCCGCGGGGGCTCGGCGCTGGGCGTGAAGTTCGCCGCCGGATGGCGCGAGGTGCCGGAGGCGCTGATCTCGGCCTTCAGCTACGACGACCGGGTGCTCCTCGAGCAGTTCGTCAGCGGTCGCGAGCTCGCGGTGAGCATCCTCGACGACGAGGCGCTGCCGGTGGTCGAGGCGATCCCCAGCGATGGCGACCGCTACGACTTTGAGGCGCGCTATGAGATCGGGCGCACCGCGTTCGTCTGCCCGGCCGAGCTGGCCCAGGCGGAGCACGAGGCCGTCACCTCGGCTGCCCTCGATGCCTATAAGGCGCTCGGCTGCTCGGGCTTCTCCCGCGTCGACCTGATCCTCGAGGAGAGCGGGCCGCAGGTGCTCGAGGTGAACGCGATCCCCGGTCTCACCGACACCAGCTTGCTGCCACAGGCGGCCGAGGCGGCCGGGATGTCATTCGAGCAGCTGGTCGAGCGGATCCTCGAGCTGGCCCTGCTGCCGTCGCACTCGAGCGCTCACTGAACCGTGCGTGGTGAAGGGGTGATACGAGGTCGAGAAGCCGAGGTGGTGCTGGGCGCCGCAGCGGTGGCTGCCGCGCTCGCGATCGGCTCTGTAGCGGTCGCGGGGACGGGGCAGCACGGGTTGGAGGTCGGGCTGCGCCTCACCGCGGGCTGGGCATTCCCCTTCCTCGCCGCCGCCTACGCGGCCCCGGCGTTTGCGGCGCTGCGCGGGAGGCCGCGCAATCCATGGCTGCCGGCCGTCCAAGGCCTGCTTTGGCGCGCATTCGCCGCGATCTTCGCGGTCCACCTCGTCCTGATCGCCTGCCTGGTCGTCTTCGCGGGTGTAGCCCCGCTGGTGCTCTCACTGCTCGCGGGCGGCCTTGCCTATTTCCTGATCGGCGGGATCGTGCTGACCTCGTTCGACGGCTTCAAGGCCAAGCTGGGCTCCGCCCGGGTCGACCTGCTCCAGCGGCTGGGCGAACACTGGGTCTTCGCCGTCTTCACGTTCACCATGGCGGCCGCGGTGGCCGAAGGGATCGTCGCGTGGCTGCCGCCGCTGCTGGTGGCGGTGGGAATCTACGCGGCGCGCCTTGTGACGTGGAGGCGCTCCTGCTGTTCGCGGACAATGGCTGCCGAAGACAGCGCCTTGGTCTAGAGGCTTGATGTGGGTTAGGCGCGTGCGCGGGGGCGTCGTAGGCCGAGCTGGGCGCCGCGCGCGGGTGAAGCGGGTAGTGGTTACTACCCGCGAGACCGAGGGTGGCGCCCAGCGAAGGCATGCGGCGTCATCCGTGTGCGTGGATAACCCACATCAAGCCTCTAGGAGTCGCCCTGGGCGAAGTCCTCGGGCGAGACCTCGTCGAGGAACTCCTTGAACTTGTCGACGACCTCCTCGGTGTCCTCGACCTCGTGCTCGAACTCGATCGCCGACTCCTCGATCAC
>JBBDYO010000055.1:0-20050 GCA_040901495.1 Solirubrobacterales bacterium | reverse complement strand
CGGAGAGCCACGGGGTCGGGTCCTCCAACTCGGAGATGTGGATCCAGCGCACCGGTGCTTCGGCCGCGTGCGAGCCCACCGCCAGATCTAGGTCGAGCTCGTCGAGCAGGCTCTGGACGGTGAGCACCTACACCCCTATCTCTGAACTCGCTCCCAGGCGGCGGAAAGGACGTCGTGCAGGATGTTGTGGATTTCTTCGAACTGCTCGGTGTCGGAAATCAGCGGCGGCGCCAGCTGGACGATGGGATCGCCGCGATCGTCGGCGCGACAGATCAGCCCCCGCCGGTACAGCTCACCGGAGAGGAAGCCGCGCAGCAGCTCCTCGGCCTCCTCGCCGCTGAAGGTCTCCTTGGTTTCCTTGTCCTTGACCAGCTCAACCGCATGGAAGAAGCCGGCGCCGCGCACGTCGCCGACGATCGGCAGCTCGTGCAGCCTCTCCAGCGTCTGGCGGAACTCGCCCTCCTTGGCGAAAACGTGGCCGCAGAGGTCCTCCCGTTCGAAGACGTCGAGGTTGGCCATAGCCACGGCGGCGGCAACCGGGTGGCCGGCAAAGGTGAAGCCGTGGGCGAAGGAGGCGTTGCCTTCCATGAACGGCTCGGCCACCTGGTCGGAGGCGATCACGGCGCCCATCGGGGCGTAGGCCGAGGTCAGCGCCTTCGCCACCGTGATGATGTCGGGGACGTAGCCGAAGCGTTCGCAGCCGAACCAGTGGCCGAGGCGGCCCCAGGCGCAGATCACCTCGTCGGAGATCATCAGCACGTCGTGGCGGTCACAGATCTCGCGCACCCGCTCGAAGTAGCCGTCGGGCGGGACGAAGCAGCCGCCGGCGTTCTGGACCGGCTCGAGGATTACCGCGGCGACGGTCTCAGGCCCCTCGAATTCGATCCGCTCCTCGATCGCGGTCGCCGCCCAGAGCGGGTGCCGATCCTCAGGCCAGCGGTAGATGTTGGTGTTGGGAACGTGGCAGCCGCCCGGGACCAGCGGCTCGAACTGGGAGCGCAGATCGGGGATGCCGGTCGCCGATAGGGCGCCGAGCGTGGTGCCGTGGTAGGCGATCTCACGGGCGATCACCTTGTGCTTCTGGCCTTTGCCAAGGATCCGGTGGTAGTTGCGCGCCAGCTTCAGGGCCGACTCGACCGCCTCCGAGCCGCCCGAGGTGAAGAAGACCCGGTTGAGGTCGCCGGGGGCGAGCGCGGCGATCCGCGCCGACAGCTCGATCGCACGGGGATGTGCGTAGCTCCAGAGCGTGTAGAAGTCGAGCTCCTCGACCTGACGGGCGGCGGCTTCGCCGTACTCGACGCGGCCGTGGCCGGCGTTGACGCAGAAGAGGCCGGAGAGGCCGTCGAGGTAGCGGTTGCCGTGCTCGTCGTAGACGTAGCAGCCCTCGGCGCGGGTAATGATCGGAATCTCGTTCTCGGCGTCGTAGGACCCCATCCGCGAGAAGTGCATCCAGAGATGTCGCTTGGCCAGCTCCTGGAGGCCGGTTCCAACCTCCCCGGTTCGAGACGCGATGGCCATCCGGAGTCTCCTCTCGTGCTACGACGTTCTGGATAAAGCTAGCCCTAGCTTAGAACTTTGGCAAGTTGCCTTCCGGTATAGCTCCCCGTCAATGCTTGTACAAAATGTATAAGGACAGCCTTTAGTGCCGAGAGTTACGATGGGTACGCCTTGGCACAAACTGGCGAGCATGGACTCAAGAAAGATGCGATCGGGTTCAGCGATGGATTGACGATTGCGCTCTCCTCTACCGCCCCGGCCTCCTCGCAGCTGGCCGCGGTGATCCCGGCCTTCGCCGAGGGGGATTGACGATGGGCCGCAGCGCGCCAAGTGTCGAGCTGCGGGAGGTGACCAAGCGCTTCGGCGACCTGGTGGCAGTCGACAACCTGAGCCTGGAGCTGGCCGGGGGCGAGTTCTTCACGCTGCTCGGGCCGAGCGGCTGCGGCAAGACGACGACCCTGCGGATGATCGCCGGGTTCGAGCAGCCAAGCACCGGGCGCATTCAGATCGAGGGGGCCGACGTTGCCGGGCTCCCCCCACACCGGCGCCCCACGAACACGGTCTTCCAGAGCTACGCGCTGTTCCCCCATATGAGCGTCAAGGACAACGTCGCCTTCGGGCTGCGCCGCAAGCGGGTGCCGAAGCCGGAGATCGCGCGGCGAGTGGCGGCTGAGCTGGAGCGCGTCGGCCTCGCCGCCGAGGCGACGCGGCGCCCGGCGCAGCTCTCGGGCGGGCAGCAGCAGCGCGTCGCGCTGGCGCGGGCGCTCGTCAACCTGCCGAAGGTGCTGCTGCTCGACGAGCCGCTCGGCGCCCTCGACCTGAAGCTGCGCAAGGGGCTGCAGGTCGAGCTAAAGCGAATCCAGCGCGAGGTCGGCATCACCTTCGTCTACGTGACCCACGACCAGGAGGAGGCGCTGACGATGAGCGACCGGATCGCGGTGATGAACCGCGGCCGGATCGAGCAGGTCGGCGACCCCGAGGGGGTGTACGAGCGACCCGCCACCACCTTCGTCGCCGGGTTCATCGGTGTCTCCAACCTGATGCCGGCCGTTGTCGCCGGGCCGGACGAGGTCCGGCTGGACAACGGGCCGGCGGTGCACGTGGCGGTCAGCGGCCTCGCCCCCGGTGAGCGCTGCCACGCCGTGGTGCGGCCGGAGAAGCTGAGCATCGATCTGCCCGACGAGCAAGGCGCCCCCTCGTCCAACGGAATGCCGCGAGTGGAGGGCGTGGTCGAGAGCTCGCTTTACCTGGGGACCGCGACCCAGATCGCGGTCGACCTCGGCCAGGGAGTGCGGATGACTGTCCTGGTCCCCAACGCAAGCGAGGCGGAACGGCAGCGACTGCCGGGTGGGGGAGCACGGGTGGCGCTGAAGTGGGACCCGGAGCACATGCACGTCGTGCGCGAGTCACCACCGGCAAATGCGGGTAATGGTCAGGGGGAATCCACCAACAACCCAGAGCATGAGGAATCGGAGAAAGGGTGAGTGGGATGGGAGCTGGAGAAACATCTGTGAGAAAGAGGGCCCTGGCTGTCGCACTGACAATCTGCGCCATCGTCCTATCGCTGGGTGTTGCCGCATGCGGTGACGACACGGTCGGAGGAGGTGGAAACAGTGACGAAGTGACGACCGCCAAAGGCGGCCCGGTCAGCGGCGACCTGGCGATCTCCAACTGGCCCGGCTACATGGACCCGGGCTCGAACAACACCGTCGCCCAGTTCGAGAAGGAGACCGGCGTCAGCGTCGACTACATCGAGGACGTCAACGAAAACGAAGCCTTCTTCGGCAAGATGCAGCCGCAGCTCGAACAAGGCGAATCGGGGGGGCGCAGCATCTTCATCGTCACCGACTGGATGGCGAAACAGATGTACGACCTCGGCTACCTCCAGGAGATCGACCACGGGGAGCTGCCGACCGTGTTCGAAAACATCAGGCCCCAGCTGGAGGACGTCTCCTTCGACCCCGGGCGCAAATTCTCGGTGCCCTGGGTGAGCGGCATGGGCGGGATCTGGGTCGACACCGCAAAGGCGCCCGAGATCCGCTCGGTCAACGACCTCTTCGACCCGAAATACAAGGGCAAGGTGACAATGCTGAGCGAATTGCGGGAAACCGTGCCGCTGGTGATGCTGGCCGAAGGGATCGACCCGATCGAGGCGAGCAACGAGGACTGGCTGAACGCGATCGACCGCATCAAGGAGGCGGCAGACTCCGGCCAGATCCGCCGCTTCACCGGCAACGACTACACCGAGGACCTGACCGCGGGCAACATCGTCGCCGCGATCGGCTGGTCCGGCGATGCCTCGATCGTCGAAAACGAGAATGCCGAATGGCGGATGCCGGCCGAGGGCTGCGCGCTGTGGTCGGACAACATGGTGATCCCGGTCGGCGCACCCAACACCGGGGCTGCGTATGGCTGGATGAATTTCATCTACGAGCCGGAGGTCAACGCACCCCTGGCCGAATACATCACCTACATCCCACCGGTCGAAGGGGTGCAGGACCTGGTCGAGCCGGAATTGGCGAAAGACCCGCTGGTCTTCCCCAGTCCCGAGTTCACCCGCAACTGCACCGACCAGGACTCGCCGCCGGACCTGGAACCGGTCAACGAGGCCTGGCAGGAAGTGATCACGGGGTGAGGTAGCGATGAGCCTGAAGCAGCGCCTGGTCCCCTACTGGCTCTTGGGACCGGGCCTGCTCTGGCTCGTCGTCTTCTTCGTCGTGCCGATGTACTTCATGGGCGAACTGGCGCTCCGCTCGGGCTCGCTGACCACCGGCTACACCTTCGACTGGGCCTGGTCGAACTTCCCCGACTCGCTCTCCGGCCACACCGAGCAGATCAGCCGCTCCTTCTTCTACGCCGGCACCGCGACCATCCTGGCGCTGCTGATCGCCTACCCCCTCGCCTACGCGATCGCCTTTCGCGCCGGGCGCTTCAAGCTGCTCCTGCTCTTCGCGGTGATCGCGCCCTTCTTCACCACCTACCTGATCCGCACGATCGCCTGGAAAACGATCCTCAGCGACGACAGCCCGATCGTCGGCGTCCTGCAGACACTCGCCCTGGTCCCCCCGGACGGACGGGTGCTGGCGACATCCGGAGCGGTGATCGCCGGCCTCACCTACAACTTCCTGCCTTTCATGATCCTGCCGCTCTACGCCAACCTGGAGCGGCTCGACCTGCGGCTGATCGAGGCGGCCAAGGACCTCTACTCCTCCTCCCGGCAGGCCTTCCTCAAAGTGACCCTGCCGCTGACGATGCCGGGGATCGTCGCCGGGGTCCTGCTCACCTTCATCCCCGCCTTCGGCGACTACATCAACGCGCAGCTGCTCGGTGGCACCCAGCAGGCGATGGTCGGCAACGTGATCCAGTCGCTTTACCTGAACCAGCGCAACTATCCGGAGGCGGCGGCGCTCTCCTTCCTGATGATGGCGCTGATCCTCGCCGTGGTCACCATCTACATCCGCTTCGCCGGGACCGGCGCCTTCATGGGCGACGAGGACGAGGAGGCGGCCCGGTGAACGGCCAAGGGGCATCCGGCCGGCTGCCGGCTCCCCTCGCCGGGGCCTGGGCGTGGCTGCGGCGCAACGCGCTGTCGATCTACGCCTGCCTCGCCGTCGCGTACATGCTGATCCCGATCGTCGTGATCGCGGTCTTCTCCTTCGGCGACACGCCCAAAGACAAACTCACCTTCGGCCTCGACAACGGCTTCACGCTCGAGTACTGGAGCTCGATCTTCTCGCTCCCCGAACTGAACGAAGCGCTGCTCACCAGCCTCAAGCTGGCCGCTCTCTCGACCGCGATCTCGACCGCGATCGGGACGCTGATGGCGATCGCGCTGGTCCGGCACAAGTTCCACGGGCGGCGAGTGGCCAACCTGCTGATCGTGATCCCGATGGCGACCCCCGAGGTCGTGATCGGCGCCTCGCTGCTCTCGATGTTCGTCTACTACTCGGTCGCGCCCGGCTTCTCCACCCTGCTGCTCGCCCACGTGATGTTCTCAATCAGCTTCGTCGTCGTGGTCGTGCGCTCGCGGCTGATCGGCTTCGATCGCAACCTCGAGGAGGCGGCCGCCGACCTCGGCGCGACGCCGCTCACCACCTTCCGCACCGTGACGCTGCCGCTGCTGGCGCCGGGGATCCTCGCCGCGGCGATGCTCGCCTTCGCCCTCTCGATCGACGACTTCGTCATCTCCAACTTCAACTCAGGCCCGACCCAGACCTTCCCCCTCTACGTCTACGGGGTCAGCCTGCGCGGCATCCCGATCCAGGTCAATGCGCTAGCGACCCTGCTGTTCGCGGTAACCGTCGTCGCGGTCGCGCTGGTGCTGGTCCAGCAGCGTCGGGCCGAGCGACTGGCGGCGGTGCGGCCAACCCCGATTCCCGCGCCGGGCGCCCCGGCCGCGACATGAGCATGGCCGCCAACCGCCCCACAACCGCCGATGGGCCGATAAGTCCAGCCGGAGTGGACTTATCGGCCCATCGGCAGGTGCTGACCAACTACATCGGCGGGGAGTGGCGGACTGCCGAAGACGTCGAGACGATCGAGGACATCGATCCGGCCTCCGGAGAGGTGGTCGCGATGGTGCCGCTCAGCGGCGCGGCCGAGGTCTCCGCGGCGGTGGAAGCCGCCCGGGCGGCGCAGCCGGGTTGGCGCGCGGTCCCGCCACAGCAACGGGCAAGGGCACTGCTCGAGCTGCGCCAGAAGCTCGAAGCGCGCCGCGAGGAGCTGGTCGCGCTGGTCACCGAGGACATGGGGAAGACGCTCGCCGACGCCGATGGCGAGGTGGGGCGGGGGATCGAGTCGGTCGAGTCGGCGGCCGCGATCCCCCACCTACTGAAGGGCGAGACCTTGGAGGGAGTCGCCGCCGGCGTCGACGTCGAGCTGGTCCGCCAGCCGGTCGGCGTGGTCGCGGCGATCACCCCGTTCAACTTCCCGGCGATGATCCCGCTCTGGTTCCTGCCCTACGCGATCGCCTGTGGCAACTCCTTCCTGCTGAAGCCCTCCGAGCAGGACCCGCGGCCGGCGGCCCTGATCGTCGAGGTCGTCGACTCGATCGAGGCGATCCCGCCCGGGGTCGTGAACCTCGTGCATGGCGCCCGCGACGTGGTCGATGCGCTGCTCGACGACCCCGGAATCGACGCGATCTCCTTCGTCGGACGGGCCGAGACGGCGCGGGTCGTCGCCAAAGGCGCCGCCGCGACCGGCAAGCGAGTCCAGGCCCTCGGCGGCGCGAAGAACTCCCTCGTCGTCATGCCCGACGCCGACCTCGCCCAGGCCGTTCCGGCGATCACGGGGTCGGCCTTCGGCGCGGCCGGTCAGCGTTGCTTGGCGGGGTCCGTCTGCGTTGTCGTCGGTGACGCCGGGCGCCAGGCGGAGGTCCGCGAGGTGCTAATCGACGCGGCGGCCACGCTCAAGGTCGGGCCCGGAAGCGACCCGGCAACCGACGTCTGCCCGATGGTCTCGGCAACCGCCCGCGAGAAGATCGCCGAGGCGATCGGGCGGGGCGAGAGCGAAGGGGCGGAGCTGCTGCTTGATGGCCGAGGTGACGGTGGCCCGGCGGGAACGACCCTCGGGCCGACGATCGCGGTCGCCGATCCCGAGTCCGAGCTGGCGCGGGAGGAGCTGTTCGGCCCGCTGCTGACCGTCGTCGATGTCCCCGATCTAGATGCCGCCCTCGACTTCCTCAACGCCTCCCGCTACGGCAACGCGGGCGCGATCTTCACCCGCTCAGGAGGGGCGGTGCGCCGTTACCGCTACGGCGCCGAGGCCGGAATGCTCGGCGTCAACATCGGCGTCCCCGCCCCGGTCGCCTGGTTTCCCTTCGCCGGCTGGAAGGACTCCTGCGACGGTGACCTGCATGCCAACGGCACCGACGCCGTCGACTTCTACACCCGCAAGAAGGTCATCACCAGTCGTTGGTAACTGGCGCGCGGGTCCTGTCATGGAGATGAGATCGTCGTCCTCGCAAGCTGCGGGCGACGACCTCAGATCTCCATGCCACCCGCGCGAGCCACCAACCGACAGGTGCTTGCTCTACCTCCCTATGTGGAAGCCGATCAGCTCGGGGAGCTTTGAGATCGCGGTGCTGAGGGGGTCGGGGTCGTGGCCCGCCAGCTCCGCCTCCTCCTTGTGCATCAGGGCGGCGCGGATCGCTTCGCCGCCGAGCCAGTGGAAGGGCTCGGGCGGGACGCGCTGGGGCGAGGGGTCGATGAACGGCAGGCGGCTGTGCTCATCGCGGCGGTCGAGGGCGAGCGAGGCAAGGGCCCTGCCCACCATGTAGGAGGGGCCGACGCCGTTGCCCGTATAGCCGGCGGCGGCAAAGGCTCGGCCGCCGCGCAGCGGCGCAATGAGCGGCAGGTGGGTCGGCGAGACGTCGATCGGCCCGCCCCAGGCGTGAGTGAGGCGACGACCCGCGAGGGCCGGGAAGTACTCGCGCAGGCGAGCCGCTGCCCTGGAGATGACCTCGGGGTCGACCTCCGAGCGGCCACGGAGGCGGGCGCCCATCGCGATCCGGCCACCGCCCCAGCCGAAGGCGATCCGGCCGTCCGGGGTGGTGCGAAAGTAGTCGATCAGGGCGCGACTATCGGTGATGCACTCGCCGCCGGTCCAACCGATCTCCTCGAGCACGTCGGGCACCGGCTCGGTGAGGACGATGTGCGAGGAGGTGAGGGTGAGGCTGTTGCGGAGCGGCCCTCGCGGCGCTTTCGCGGCGCCGCCGATCGCGATGACCGCAGAACGGGCGCGAACCAGCCCGGACGGAGTCTCGGCTTGGACCGCACCCGGCAGCCCCCGCAGGGAGCGGACCGGCGAGCGCTCGCAGACCTCGACCCCGGCGGCAAGCAACCGGTCGCGAAGACCGAGGGCCAAGCGCGCCGGCTGCACGGTGGCGGCATCCGGGTAGAAGGCCCCGCCCCGAAAGGCGGGTGAGGCGCAGCGGGCGGCCACCTCGTCGGGTGAGAGCGGCTGGACCGCGTCAAGAGCACCGAGCTCACGGCAGGCGGATGCCGATCTGCCCCAGACGCCGTCGTGGGCCGGCGCCGTCGAGACCTGGAGGTAGCCGCCGCGCCTGAACCAGGCGTCGACGCCCTGGCCCTCGCAGAACGACCCGACGCCCGCGACCGCATCGCGGGCGGCGGCGGCTACGGCCAGCGCCGCCTCATCCCCCCAGCGCCCCCGCATGTTCGGCAGCGAGAACCACATCGAGTTGCAGAAGCCACCGTTGCGCCCGCTCGGCCCGTGCCCGCATGTCTCAGCCTCCAGCACCACGACCCGCGCCTCGGGCTCGAGCGCTTTCACCTGCCAAGCCGCCCACATCCCCGTATACCCACCACCAACCACCACCACATCGACATCGCGCTCGCCCTCCAGCTGCGGGGTCGGAGCCACCGCTCCCGCCTCCTCGAGCCAGTACCCATGAGCTGTGTGCTTCATCAGCTCAGCCGAGTGTCGCAGCCCGCGCAGGTGTTCATCTAGTCTGCCCGCGTGGCGACTTTCGAGGCGATCGCGGACCTGCCGGTGGAGATCGAGGAGTGCGATCTGGAGGGCCGGGAGATAACGCTCGGCAACTTCGAACGCCTGACCACGCTGATCAAGGTCCGCGGCGGCGGCCACGAAGGGATCGGCGAGGACGTCACCTACGACGCCGTCGACCACATCGCGCTGCGGGACGCGGGACCGCCCGAGGAGCTGCGCACCAGCGGCACCTTCACCGCCATCTCGGAGCTGATCGGCGCCCTCGACCTTTTCCCCTCGCCACCCGAGCGAGATGTCTCCCGTCCCTACCGTCGCTGGGCATTCGAGTCGGCGGTGCTCGACCTGGCGCTGCGTCAGGCCGGCACCAACCTGGCGGTGGCGCTCGGGCGCGAGGCGCACCCCGTCAACTTCGTCAGCTCGATGCGGCTGGCCTCCTTCGCCGATGAGGCCTCCTCAATCGAGCCGCTGCTTGCCCGGCTCGCCGTCTACCCGACGCTCCGCTTCAAGCTCGACCCGGTCAACGACTGGGACGACGAGCTGATCGCCGCCCTGGTCGAGACCGGCGCGGTCGACTCGCTCGACCTGAAGGGCTTCTACAAAGGGACGGTGGTCGACGTCGAGACCGACCCCGAGCTCTACGCCAAGCTGATCGAGGCCTTCCCCGATGCCTGGCTCGAGGACCCCGACGTCAACGAGGAGACGAAACCGCTCCTTGATCCAGTGGCCGAGCGGGTCACCTGGGACGCGCCAATCCACTCGGTCGCCGACATCGAGGCGATGCCCTGGGCGCCGCCGAAGACGGTCAACATCAAGCCCTCCCGCTTCGGTTCAATCGAGGAGCTGTTCGGCGCCTATGACTACTGCGAAGAGCGCGGGATCGGCGCCTACGGCGGGGGACAGACGGAGCTGGGCGAGGGCCGCGGGCACATTCAGTACCTCGCCTCGATCTTCCACCCCGATACGCCCAACGACGTCGCGCCAAGCGGCTACAACGACCCCGAGCAGGCGACGAAGCCCGGCCTGCCGAGCAGCCCGCTCAAGCCGGCGATCGACTCGACCGGTTTTCGCTGGGCCCTCTGACCGATCGCTGCTCACTTTCACGCCCCCCAGAGGGGGTCAAAGTCGACAGCGACGAGTTCGGCTAACCGAATCCGCTGTTTCGGCTACGTTGGGGAAACCAGCCCCGACCAGCAAGGAGTCCCGATGGCAGAGAAGAGCTTCGCCGACGCACTCAACGAGCAGATCGCCAACGAGTTCGCCGCCTCGCAGCAGTACGTCGGGGCCGCCGTCTACTACGACGCCGAAACGCTTCCCCGCCTCGCCGGCTTCTTCTACCGCCAAGCGCTCGAGGAGCGCGAGCACGCGATGATCATGATCCGCTACCTGCTCGACACCGGCGAGGGCGTGCACATCCCCGACATCAAGTCGCAGGAGACCACCTACGCCGACGGCGTCTCCCCAGTGAAGATGGCTCTCGAGCAGGAGAAGCGAGTGAGCGACGAGATTTTCGCCCTCTTCGAGCTCGCGCGCGACGTCAAGGACTACCGCGCCGAGCAGTTCCTGCAGTGGTTCGTCAAAGAGCAGGTCGAGGAGGTCGCACTGATGGGAGACCTGCTCAACGTCGTCGAGCGCTCGAAGGAGAACCTGCTGCTCGCCGAGGAGTACATCGCCCGCGAGAGCCTCGGCGAGGAGAGCGCTGACCCGACCGCGCCGCCGGCAGCCGACGAGGGTTAGCCGGACGGACGAGGGCAGGGCGTCAGCCCAGCCAGCCGGCGCCCTGTCGCATGCGGCGGACGCGGCGGAACTCGGCGATGTCCTCGCGCAGCGCCGCCGGGGCCGGTGCGGGGAGGAAGCGGGCGGGCAACGGTGACTCGACGACGCCTTCGTCGGTCGCAGTGACGCGGTAGGCGCGGGCCCCGCGGCGGGCGGTCAGCGCCGAGGGCGGCCCGGTTCCCTCCCAGAGCAGCCCGGCGTAGTCGTCGCGCCCGTAGCCGCACGGCATGCCGCCGCCGACCGCGTCGAGGTAGGCGGCGCGGCGCTCGGGCTCGTTGTTGTAGTGGACGCAGAGGCTGCCGCTGAGCAGCCCGAGGCCGTCGCCGGGCGCGGCCTTCCCCGACGATTTTGTGATCCCCGCCTCGAACCAGCACATCGCGCCGGCGCTCTGGCCGGCGAGCACGATCCCGCGCCGCCAGGCCTCGCTGAGGATCTCATTGAGCTCGTGCGCCTCCCAGACGGCGAGCAGATTGACGAGGCTGCCGCCGTCGACGTAGATCAGATCCTGGGAGAGAAGATGGTCGCGCAGGGCCATCGGGCGGCGACCAAGCCGAAACAGCGAGAGGTCGGAGGGCTCGCAGGGGCGCTCGCCGAAAGCAGCGTAGAAGCGGCCGATCGTCTCCGAGGTGTCGCCGCTGGCCGTGGGCAGCAGGCAGATCCGCGGCCGTCCCTCTGCCCGCGCCGTCGCCAGGCGCAGGATCAGCTCGCAGACGGCGCGATCCGGCGGGCGGGAGGCGAATTCATGTCCACCGAGGGCGAGGAGGCGGGTGATCATCGGCCGGCCATCACGCGGCTACCGGGGTCGACATCGCCTCGGGCAGCGGCGCCAGCGAAGCCAGTCTGGGATCGCCGAGGTAGGCGGTGGCGATCTGCATCTCCACGACCCTGTCGCCGACCAGGTCCAGCCGGTAGCCACGTGCGTGCGACCGCGAAGAGACGATCCGACTCAACTCCGTCCCGGTGAAGTGCAGGGCAGCGCCGTCCTCGGCCGCGTATCCCGCTCTCATCCCGGCGCGAAGGAAGTCGTGGTAGTCGAGGCGCCGCCTTGAGCCTTCGTCGTAGTGGACGCAGTTGCTGAACGGCAGCAGCCCCAGCCCCTCGACCCGCTGCGGCGCCCCGTGAAACCCGGTCACCGCTTCGGCGAACCAGCAAAGCGAACCGGCCGAGAGGCCACAGAGGACCACCCCGGCTTCCCACGCTTCGCGCAGGATCGTGTCGATGCCGTGCGCCCGCCAGACGCCGAGCAGGCTGACGACGCTGCCGCCGCCGACGTAGATCAGGTCCTGGGAGAGGAGGTGCCGGCGCAGGTCGTCCGGCCCCTGCTCGCGGCGAAACAGGGAGATGTGGCTGGGCTCGCAACGCTCCGCCGGGAAGGCGCGGTAGAAGCGGACGATGTAGTGGTCGGCGTCACCGCTCGCCGAGGGCAGGAAGCAGACCTTGGGACGAGCCGCGCCGGTCAACCCCAGCACGTAGTCGTCAAGCAGCGGGTTCCCGGACTCCATCGAGAACCCACCGCCACCGAAAGCCACGATCTGACGCAGTGCCGTCTCCATCCATAAATGGTGGATGCGGGCGGCCGCGGCGTGGTTGTACAGCGGTCCGAAGTTTTGGGTAGCTCCCCCGCCCGCATGTACAGGGCCTGAGCGCCGCGCAACCAACCCCGGCTTAGAGACCAGCTCTCAGTAGCCCGGGCTCTGCTTCATTTTCTTGCGCTCGGCGGGATGTGCCCCGCCCTTCTTCTCCAGCATCTCGCAGGCCGTCGCGATGTCGCCGGCGAGCCGGTCGATCTGCTCGCGGCTCAGGGTCTGCTTGACCAGCGCCCGCAGGACCTTCACGTCTTCGGCCTTGGGCGGCATCGTGTAGGCGGGGAGCATCCAGCCGCGCTCGGCCGAGAGCTGCCAGGAGACGTCGAACTCGTCGTAGCCCCTCTCGCCGGCGAGGCGGAAGGCGACAAGGGGCAGCTGCTCCTCGCCCTCGCCGATCAGCTCGAAGTCGCCGGTCGCCTTCAGCTTCTCGGCCAGAGCGCGCGCGTTCTCCTCCATCGCCTCGATCACGTAGCCGTAGCCCTCGCGCCCGTAGCGAACGAAGTTGTAGTACTGGGCGAGCACCATCGAGGCGCCGGTGGAGAAGTTGAGGGTGAAGGTCGCATCCGTCTTCCCCAGGTAGTTCTCGTAGAAGACGAGGTCCTCGGCCAGGTCACTTTGTTCGCGGAAGACGAGCCAGCCGATGCCGGGGTAGACGAGCCCGAACTTGTGCCCGGAGACGTTGATCGAGCGCACCTGCTCGAGGCGGAAATCCCATTCGGAGTCCGGGTAGAGGAAGGGCCAGACGAAGCCGCCGCTGGCGGCGTCGATGTGAAGGGGGACGTCGAGGCCTTTGTCTCCCTTGAGATCGACCAGCAGCTTGTTGATGCCGACGATGTCGTCCATGTGGCCGGTGAAGGTGGTGCCGAGCACGGCGGCGACGCCGATCGTGTTCTCGTCGACGTGTGGCTGCACGTCCTCGGGGCCGATCGTGTACTTGTCGTCCTGCAGCGGGACGATCCGCGGTTCGACATCGAAATAGCGGCAGAACTTCTCCCAAACCACGTGGACGTCGCCGCCGAAGATCAGGTTCGGCTTGTCGACGGGCTTCGATTCGGCTTCGCGGCGCTCCTTCCACTTCCACTTCAAGGAGAGCGCGCCGAGCATGATCGCCTCCGAGGACCCCTGGGTACGGGCGCCGGTCGTCTCGCCGGGAGCGTGGTAGAGATCGGCGAGCATGCGAATGCAGCGCTGCTCGACCTCGGCAGAGATCGGATACTCGGCATGGTCGATGAAGTTGCGGTAGAGGTTCTCGCCGATAATCCGCTGCGCCTCCGGCTCCATCCAAGTGGTGACAAAAGTCGCCAGGTTGCGGTTGGGGTCGCCCTCCAGCGCCAATTCCTCGTCGACCAGGCGCATCGCGTCGAGCGCCGACATGCCGCTCTCCGGAAAGGGACCGTCAGGAGCGTCCTCGGTGAGGAAACGGTTTCCGTAGAGCTTGGCGGCCTGCTCGATGCTGGGGTCCGTGTCCATTTGCATCCTGTTCTGTCGCGGGGCATCGAGCCTAATCCACGCGACCACCGAAGCGGTCGTCTGCCGCGAACGGGTCGTCCACCGACCTCTCACGCAACTAGCTGAGCAGGGGCGAACTCTCGGCTCCGGGGGCTAAGGGACACGAAGCCCAACACCCCCGGAGCTGCACTGTCAAGCGGCTCCGGGGTTTAGCCCGGAGGTGTTCAACCATGCACGATCAGCCACCTTCCTCAGGCGGCGAGCCAGAGAAACCCCGTCGCCGCGTCTCCAACGAGGACGCAATGGTCGGCCGCGCCGTTCTCTCACTGGCCGTCTCCTTCCATCCCGCTCCGCTCCCAATCGCCGAGCTCAACCGCCAGCTGAGCAAGAGCCCAGATGACCCCGCCGTCGAGTGGGCCATCAACGAACTGGTTGCCGCCGGCCTCCTCCACCGCGACAGCCACCACATAGTCGCCACCCGCATCGCCCTAAACCTCCACCGCCTGCGCCTCTACCCACCGCCCGACCCCCCTCCCAAGCCTGGCCAAAACGGCAGCTGAGCAGCAGACCCCAGCCCAGCTAGAGCTCTTGTTCAGATAACAGCCGGATGTACTCGAGCGCGGTTGCGACCGGCGCCAAGCGCATCCCACCGTCCTCTCGCTTCGCCACGACGAAGAGTTCGTTCACGCCAAAGAGATCGCGCGCTTCGTCCTCGCAATCGCTGGAGCTACCCCCCGTACTCACTACGTTGAAGCAGAGTCCGTTGAGCTTGACGCTGGCCTGTTCGGACTCGTAGTCGCTCACGATGTAGGCGTCGACGGCAACGTGGACGAGATCCAGGCGAACCAGATCCGAGCCCAGCTCCTGTTCAGCGAAGTCGGAATCCGTGACCTGCAGTTCCATCGATCCGTCGATCCGACTGAAGAACTCCTGCAGCGCCGCGGTATAGGGGCGGACGACGTTCGATTCTCCAGTCGATACAAGCTCCAGCCCTTGGGCCACATCGCGAGAGTTCACTACCTGTATGACGGCGGATAGAAGATCGTCGGGAGTGGAGGGGGCATTCGTAGATTCAACCTCGGTGGCACCTGAGAGTTCAAAATCAGGGGGAGTCAGGCCCTCAGCCTCAACGAGGAACTGGAGTGCGGTCATCGTCGGGCTGACGTACCAGCGTCCGTCCACCTCTCGCGTCATCACGTAGAAGCCGGACCCACCGGGGCCCTCGGTGCTGGAGAAGTCAAGCTCCCTTTCTTCGACGTCCGCACTCTCGGAGTCCGACGGGGCGTCCTCGGTGATCAGCATGCGGAAGGCGCCACTGTCGATCGTCACTTTGGCAACACCGGAGCCCACACGTTCTTCGCTCAGGTCCAGATCGTCGAATGACAGGGTGGTTCCCCCGCTGAGGGCAATCCGGCCCAAGGTCCCCGGGTCCTCACGAGCTTCCTCGTAGAGGTCCGCCAAGGGGCCGACCTCTTCAGGATCGATGAGACTGACTGCCGCCGCTCCGTCCTTGTTCTGTATCGCGGTGGCAAGCTCGCTGACGGCCGTCTTGGGATCGGAGGCGCCACCGCTCTCGCCCCCGAGTCCGCTTGCAAGCAGCGCGACCGCCGCAATCAGAGCGACGGCGCCGACGAGGACCGGAACGACGACCCGGAGCGGCCACGTTTTCTGGCCCTTTGGCTCGGCAGCCGGAGTGGTCGAGGGGCTCTCGGGCGTCGGAGCTACGTTCATTGGCGCACCGCACTCTTCACAAAAGCGAGTGTTGTTCTCGTTTTTCTTGCCGCACTGGCTACAGAACACGTGGACTCCTTGCCGCGTAAAGTCCCCCGCTCTCGATTCCCGAGGCGATGAGCGCACAGACACTACCCGCGAGCGCGCATACCGCGCCGCTGCCAATCCGCGATACACCCAACTTCGCGACAAACGCGCTGAACCCGAGGGCAAAGACCGTCGCGAGAAGGGCGGGGCAAAGGCGAAGGACCACGCCAAGCCGACCGTTGAACCCGAGCGCCATGAGCAAGAGCCCGGCGCAAATCGGGATCACGTACCAGGCCACGCCTGCCCAAGCGGGAACGCTATCCCCTAGTGCCCCCGTTCCAATCAGGTCGGCAAGCTGATGGCTCGCCAACGTTGAACCGCTACCCGAGCTTCTCGGAGGAAGGAAGGCAGCAGCGAGCCACAGAAGCGCGGCGCCAGCAAACAGCGTCCGCGACAGCCAAGCGCTACTCACCCTCTTCTCCCTCAAGCTCCCCATGAGTAGCGTGCATCCTAAGGAAGACTTCAAGGGCTGAGCTCCGAGGGGTAAGCCGCCGATCAGTCCACCCCGAAGACCACCTCCAGCGCCTGCTCGACTTCACGGAGCGTGCTTTGCTTCGTCTGACCTATAGGTCGCAGCAAGCGCTTGCGCGCCACGGATCTGACACCTCGGCAAACGGCGACGCTGGCACGCTCGACTCCTTCGTCGGTCGAGACCTCCGGCCGTAGCAGCGACGGCGCTCGAGAGCTCGACACGGGCACAACCACGATCAGCTCCTCGTCCAAGCCCGAGGAGATCTCATCGACCGAGACGACGATCGCCGGGCGGTTCTGGATTGGGGCAAGGCCGTGTCCGAAGGTCCGGCGGGCTGACGGCCTCAGGACAAATAAATCGATGTAACATCAGATGAGATGCTCCGCGCGATCGCAGCCATTGGAGCGATGGGCGCCATCATGGTCTGCCTTCCGCCGTCGAGCCTCGCAGCGCCGAGCGAACCACGCGGGATCGCCGCTGGTCCTGACGGCGCGATGTGGTTCACGGAGGCAGGGGCCGATCGCATCGGACGGATCGCACCCGACGGCACCCTCACGGAGTTTCCGTTGCCAGCCGCCGCCAGCCCGCAAGCGATCGCGGCCGGCCCCGACGGCGCGCTCTGGTTTACCGAGCCGCTCGCCAGCAAGATCGGCCGCATTACCACCGCCGGTGCGGTAACCGAGTTCGATGTCCCCGGGGGCGAAAGCTTCCCCTTCGACATCGTCGCCGGCCCCGACGGCCGCCTTTGGTTCACCGAGCGAGGGTCCGATCAGATCGGAGCAATCACAACCGCGGGGGTCGTCACCGAGTTCGAAATACCCGGCTCCAACGACGTCCCGACCGGCATCACTGCCGATGCCGCCCGCATCTTCTTCACCGAGGCGGGCAGCGACGAGGTCGCCAGAATGTCGGTCGTAGGGGCCATCGAGTACGAGATCGCCGTTCCGGGAGCGGGCAGTCAGCCGACGGGAATTGCCTTCAGCTCGGCCAATGGCCTGCTCTATTTCACGCAGCGCGGCTCCGCTGAGATCGGACGGCTCGGGACCGGGGGCGGGGTCGTCCTGGATACTCCCCTTCCCCCTCCCGGCAGCATGCCCACGAATATCGCCGCTGGCTCGGATGGGGCGGTCTGGTTCACCGAGCAGGGCAGCGACCAGATTGGCCGCATAGACGTGGCGGGCACGATCACGAACAGGTTCTTCACAGGCTTTGAGGGGCCCTACGACATCGCCTCCGCGAGCGGGGCAGGCGCGCCACTCTGGTTCACGCTTCCGCACGCCGACCGGATCGGGCGGATCACCACAGCGGGTGCGATCACGACCTTCCCCCTGCCCGGCGTCACCGGCCCCCAGGGCCCACCCGGACCGGCTGGCGCGCCTGGCGCGATCCGAATCTCCCTGGTCGCTTTCCAGGCCACGCCTCGCATTCCGCGTGCAGGCAAGCGCGTGCTCGTCAAGTTCGCCCTCTCCGACCCCGCCAGCGTCGCCCTTCGCGTAGAGCCGCTGGGTAAGCCCGGAAAGGGCAGGCAGGTGGCTCGATCAAGCGCCCGGGCCGGCGTCGGCACGATCGCTTGGAACGGACGTCTCGGCGGGAAGCCTGCGAAGCCCGGCCGCTACAAGCTGATCTTGACCGCGACCGCCGACACCAGCTCCGCGTCGAGCTCCCTGAAGGTGAAACTCCGCCCCAGCGGGAAATAGCCCGCTCGTGGCACAACCGAGACGGGAGCGACGGGACTCGAACCCGCGACCTCTGCCGTGACAGGGCAGCGCTCTAACCAACTGAGCTACGCCCCCCGAAGGGTGGGCACCAGGGCACCCGTCGAAAAAGTATTTCAGGTCAGAGGGTTGGTAGTCGAGCGACGATGCGACTGCTCGACGCCGAGTGATTTCCTCAGGGCCTGGGCCCTGGATTGATCTCGTAGGCCTTGGCGGGAAGCGAGGCGGAGAGCGGCCGGCGAGCCTGAACCGCGCCACTGGTGCTGGCGCGGTTGCGGCGGGTCACGGGGGCTGCCCATCCCGGGCGAACCGGTTCGAACTGGTGCAGGGCGTCCCAGGTCGCGGTGCCGATCACGCCGTCGGCGCGCAGACCGTGTTCGGCCTGGAAGGTCCGCACTGCTCCCCGCGTGAGGTTGCCGAAGATCCCAGTCACGGGGAGGTTCGGCCTGACCGCGGCGCGGAGGTAAGTCTGAGCCCAAACGACGAGGTCGCCGCGACTGCCCCTCTTGAGGACGGGGTGCAGCGTCATCGGCCGGTAGCCGGGAATCGGGGCAGCAGCCGGGGCGGCAAGCGCCCCCCACTCGCGACCGCTCGTCTCCTGCCAGCTCCACCAGCTGGTCGGCAGGCCGCCGTAGATCGTCGCGAAGCGGCGGAACTGACGGATCGGCTTGTGCCCTGGGTTGAGGTAGGTCTGGCCGATCGGGTACACGGGCCTCTCCCAAACGCGGTTGAAGAGGTAGGTGTGCTCGTAGACGGCGCGCACCGAGGTGCCGATCGCCTTCCAGTACATCTGCGGCTGGTTGTAGGTGGCGCCGCCCGGGCCGAGGAAGACCGAGTAGGGGAAAGACGGGTGGTAGTCGACGTAGGGGAAGCTCGACAGCGAAAGCGGGAAGGCTTCGCCGATGCGGGCGCGCAGCGCGCGGATGTAGCGGTCGGCGGCCGCGTACTTGCCCTCGTACTGGCCCTCGGCGTCGATCACCAGGCAGTCGGCGCCGCGGCTGACGGAAGCCGCGCCGACCTTGGCCTCGGCGACCGGGCTGTCGCCGTAGACGAACTGCCAGGCGCAAACGGAGAGCCCCGCTTCGTGAAGGCGCTCGATCAGGGAGGGGGTGAACTGGCTCCAGGTGCTTCCCGCGTCGCCGGACTTGATGTAGAGGGTGCCGATCTGGAAGCGCTTGGCGCGCGCGATGATTCGCGACAGGTCGCCGCCGTCGGAGCTGTCGACGTACCAGATCCACATCCCCTGGCGATCGAACGGCGAGCTCGCGACGGCCGGCTGTTCCGCGCCGCCTGGTTCAGCGGAAGCCGAAACCGCACTGCCGGCGGTCAGGGCCACCAAGGCCAAGGCCGCCAGCAGCACCAGTCGAGGCCCGCGCCTCTCAGTGCTTCTGACCCTCACACCAACTCCCAACACGGCAACCCGGGCAGCGCTGCGGTGGGAACCCCCCGCCGCGCCGCCGCACAAGCTCGGATGTCGCTCTCAAACACCGGGCTAGTATGGGCACGCTTGTGCGTGAGCCGGTGTGATTGCCCCCCGGTGCGCAAGATCCTGTGCAGAGGGGGCCGACGGGAGGAGGCGCAGTTGATCGTAGAGCGGACCGAGAACCCAACCTGGCTGTCGAACGCCTACCTGGTCGCTAGCGAGGCGAGCGGCAAGGGAATCCTGATCGACGGCAACGACGAGATCGGCCCCCTGCTCGAGCGCGCCGAGCGGGACGGGATCGAGATCACGCATCTGCTCGTCACCCACCCCCACGCCGACCACGTCGCCGGCCTGGCGGACGCGCAGGAGCGCCTCGGCGGCCCGCCGCTCGTCGCCCATCCCGCCGCCGCCGCTGAGCTCGGCGAGAAGGTCGACGTCACGCTCGAGGACGGCGAGAGCCTCGCGACCGGCGACCTGGAGATCGAAGCCCTCTTCACCCCCGGCCACGCGACCGGCCACATCGCCCTGCTCGTCAACGGCAGCGACCTCTTCACCGCCGACGTCCTCTTCAAGGGGACCGTCGGGGGGACGATGGCGCCCGGGGCCAGCGGGCTCGACGACCTCAAGGCGTCGGTGATGCGCCTGATGGAGCTACCGCCCGAGACGCGCGTGCATCCCGGCCATCGCGAGCCGACGACGATCGGCGAGGAGTGGGAGGGCAATCCCTTCGTGCGGGTCTGGCGCGGGCTCGACGAGGTCGGCGAGGAGGCCGTCACGGTCTGGGACCGTCCCGCGACGCTGAAGCTCTGGGCGCCGGACTACGACGGCGGCAACAAGGCCTGGATCG
>JBBDYO010000054.1:11976-20277 GCA_040901495.1 Solirubrobacterales bacterium | reverse complement strand
TCGGCGTGCCGATCGCGATGCACCAGGCGATCCAGTTCATGATCGCCGACATGGCCACCAAGGTTGAGGCCGGCCGCCTGCTGGTCTGGAGCTCGGCGGTCATGCTCGATCAGGGCCTGCGCAACAGCAAGGTCTCCTCGATGGCCAAGCGTTTCGCCGCCGACTCGGCGATGGAGATCACCGTCGACGCCGTTCAGGTCTACGGCGGCTACGGCTTCATCAAGGAGTACCCGGTCGAGAAACTGATGCGCGACGCGAAGATCATGCAGCTGTACGAGGGCACCAGCCAGATCCAGCGCCTGGTCATCGCCAAAGAAGTCCTGTTGCCCCGCAACGTCGACGAGCCGACGCCCGAGGCCGAAGCGAAGGCCAAGGAGTCCGAGAGCAGCCAGGCCGAGCAGGCAGCCGCAACCGTCTGAGACTCAGGGCAGGGGCCCTGTGACCGAGCCGCCGGCCTTGGGGTCGGCGGCTCTTTTCTTGGGCGGTTACGGTTAGCCCCATGGACGTTGCCGAGCGCGCTGCCGCAGGGAAGACCGCGCGCTCACGGGCTCCGCGCTCCACCCACGGCGAGTGGGAGGCCGCAGGCGATCGGGCCGATCCGGTCAGCGTTCTGGAGCAACAGGCCGAGACCCGGGTCTCGGAGCTGGTCCCGATCCGCTACGGACGGATGGCGGTCTCGCCCTTCACGTTCTACCGCGGCGCCGCCGCGGTGATGGCCGCGGACCTTGCCGGCGCCCCCACCTCAGGCTTGCGAGTACAGGTGTGCGGCGACGCCCACCTCTCCAACTTCGGCGCCTTCGCGGCGCCGGACCGAACCCTGGTCTTCGATCTCAACGACTTCGACGAGTCGCTGCCGGGCCCGTGGGAGTGGGATGTGAAGCGGCTCACCGCGAGCTTCGAGATCGCCGCCCGCGAAAACGGCCTCAAGCGCAAGGAGCGCCGTGCGGCGGTGCTGAGCGCGGCGCGGGAGTACCGCGAAGCGATGCGTCGCTTCGCCTCGATGCGCAGCTTGGACATCTGGTACGCGCGGCTCGATATCGAGGCCGCGCTAGGGGAACTGGGTGCCGAGGTGGGGGAGGGGGCGGCAAAGAGAGCGCAGAAGGGAGTCGCCAAGGCGCGGGGCAAGGACAACCTGCGCGCTCTCCAGCGGTTGACCCGACGCGTTGGCGACGAGCTGCGCTTCATCGACGACCCGCCGCTCTTGGTCCGGGCCGAAGAGCTGATGCCGAAGGGCGAGAGCCGCGACTTGGAGACCACGATCCGCGGTGTGCTCGATGCCTACCGCTCGACCCTGCAGGGGGACCGCCGCCACCTCTTGGACCGCTACCGGCTGCGTGACCTGGCCCGCAAGGTGGTCGGGGTTGGCAGCGTCGGCACCCGGGCCTGGGTGGTGCTGCTGACCGGGCGCGACGACGATGATCCAATGGTCTTGCAGGCGAAGGAGGCTGAGGCGTCGGTGCTCGAGCCCTACGCCGGCGCCAGCCGATTCAGAAACCATGGGCGGCGAGTGGTGGAAGGCCAGCGCCTGATGCAGGCCGCAAGCGACAGCTTCCTGGGGTGGTGCCCCGCTGCCGGCATCGACGGGCGTCGCCGCGACTTCTACGTGCGCCAGCTCTGGGACTGGAAGCGCTCGGTCGACACTGAAGCGCTGTCTCCTCGAGGGCTGGTGGTTTACGCCCGCCTCTGTGGCTGGACCCTGGCTCGCGCCCACGCCCGCTCCGGTGACCCGGTGGCGATTGGCGCCTACCTCGGCTCCGGCGACAGCTTCGACGAGGCGATCGCCGAGTTCTCTGCGTCCTACGCCGACCAGAACGAGCGCGACCACGCGGCGCTGATCGCGGCGATCGACTCCGGCCGATTAAAAGCGGTGGAGGCCTGAGGCCCCTGGGCTATTTACCGCGCGGCCGGGAGTCGACCTGGAAGAGCACTTCCTCGCCATCG
This sequence comes from Solirubrobacterales bacterium, assembly GCA_040901495.1. GTDB lineage: Bacteria > Actinomycetota > Thermoleophilia > Solirubrobacterales > 70-9 > VRUE01. Next base: position 18,336 of record JBBDYO010000054.1, on the reverse strand, counting down.
ACCTCGACGATCTTCATGTGCGCGGTGTAGGGCGCTCCTTCGGGCCCGGTGAACTCGCACTCGAAGGTTCCGCCGACCTCGGCCTCGACGTCGGAAGGGCAGCTGACGTCCTTCGGGTGGAAGCCGGTTTGCTTGGAGACGACGTCGACAACCGACTGCTCGGCGCCCTCGGGCTTGATCGTGCTCTCGCCACACGCTGTCAGCAGTGCAGCGGAGGCGAGGATGAGCACGGACACGCGACGCATTGCCCGGCAGGCTAGCGGGGTCTAGGCCGGCGTCTTCTGGCGCGCCGTCTTCTGGCGCTTGATTTTGTCCAGGTCTACCTTGCGCAGGCGTACCGACTCGGGGGTGATTTCGACGCACTCGTCCTCGCGCAGGAACTCGAGCGAGGCTTCCAGCGTGAGCCTCGTCGGGGGCTCGAGGCGCTCGAGCACCTCGGCGCCGGCGGCGCGCATGTTGGTCTGCTGCTTTTCCTTGATGGCGTTGACGTCGAGATCCTCGGAGCGGGCGTTCTCGCCGATGATCATCCCCTCATAGACCTCCTCGCCGGGGCCGACGAAGAGCGTGCCGCGATCCTGCAGGCTGGCCAGCGAGTAGCCGGCGGTCTTGCCGCGGCGGTCGGCGACGATCGAGCCGCTCGCCCTGGTTCGCAGCTCGCCCGCCCAGGGCTCCCAGCGGTCGAAGACGTGGTTCATGATCCCGGTGCCGCGTGTCTCGGTGAGGAACTCGGTGCGGAAGCCGATCAGGCCGCGGGCGGGGACGAGGAACTCCATCCGCACCCAGCCGGTGGAGTGGTTGACCATCTGCTCCATCCGCCCCTTGCGGCCGGCCAGCAACTGGGTGATCGCGCCGACGTGCTCCTCGGGCGCGTCGATCGAGAGTCGCTCGACCGGCTCGTGGAGCTTGCCATCCTCCTCGTGGGTGACGACCTGGGGCTGGCCCGCGGTCAGCTCGAAGCCCTCGCGACGCATCATCTCGAGCAGGACGACGAGCTGCAGCTCGCCGCGGCCCTGGACCTCCCAGGCATCGGGGCGGTCGATGTCGTTGACCCGGATCGAGACGTTGCCGACCAGCTCGGCGTCGAGCCGGTCCAGGATCTGGCGCGCGGTCAGCTTTTTGCCCTCGAGTCCGGCCAGGGGAGAGGTGTTGATCCCGATCTGGATCGAGAGCGAGGGCTCATCGACCGTGATCACCGGCAGCGGCCGGGGGTCCTCGGGATCGGCAAGGGTCTCGCCGATCGTCACCTCTTCCATGCCGGCGACGGCGATGATTTCGCCCGGCCCGGCCTCCTTGGCGTCGACTCGATCGAGCGCCTCGGTGATGTAGAGCTCGGAGACGGTGGCGCGGGAGATGCTGCCGTCGGCGTGGCACCAGGCGATCTGCTGTCCGGCGCGGATCGTCCCGTTGTGGACTCGGCAGAGCGCGAGGCGGCCGACGTAGGGGGAGGCGTCGAGGTTGGTGACGTGTGCTTGCAGGGGAGCGTCGGGGTCATATCCAGGGGCCGGGATCTTCTCCAGCATCAGGTCGAGCAGGGGAGAGAGGTCGGTTCCCTCGACCCCTTCCTCGAGCGCGGCCCAGCCGGCTTTGGCGTTGGTGTAGACGATCGGGAAGTCAATCTGCTCGGAGTCGGCGTCGAGGTCGAGGAAGAGCTCGTAGACCTCGTCGACGACCTCGGCGATGCGGGCGTCGGGCCGGTCGACCTTGTTGACCACGAGGATCACCGGCAGCTTTGACTCCAGCGCCTTGCGCAGCACGAAGCGGGTCTGGGGGAGAGGGCCCTCGGAGGCGTCGACCAGCAGCAGCACGCCGTCGACCATGGTCAGCGCACGCTCGACCTCGCCGCCGAAGTCGGCGTGGCCGGGGGTGTCAACGATGTTGAGCTTCACGCCGTTGTGGTTGACGGCGGTGTTCTTTGCGAGGATCGTGATCCCCTTCTCGCGCTCGAGGTCCATCGAGTCCATCACCCGCTCGGCCACGTCCTGGCCCTTGCGGAAGGCGCCGGTCTGCCACAGCATCGCGTCGACCAGGGTCGTCTTGCCGTGGTCGACGTGGGCGATGATCGCGATGTTTCGTAGATCGTCTCGGGTGGCCATCTCTCAGGAGCAGGGTAGGTGGCGGGCAAAGAAGAGGCCCGCCGGTGGCGGGCCTCAACAACGCTAAGAGCGGTGCGCGACTACGAGGTCTGCTGCACGCTCCCCGCGGCGGGACCTTTCGGTCCTTCCTCGGACTCGTAGCTCACTTTGGCGCCCTCCGTGAGGGACTTGAAGCCCTCGCCGAGGATCGCGCTGTGATGCACGAAGACGTCCTTGGAGCCGTCGTCGGGCGTAATGAACCCGTAGCCCTTGTCGTCGCTAAACCACTTAACTGTTCCAGTAGGCATGCATTGCCTCCACTTCATGTGCTGCGAACGCGGAGGATGCGGTAAAGCAACGACGCGAGCGCTAGACACAACTTTCACCGGATTCGAATCCGGCCTAACGACCGGGACCGTAGCAGGGCTGGGCTTTTGGATGCCGGTCAGTGGTCCAAACCGCGTCTCCATGTGTTGAGGGGATGACAGGACCGGTCGATACGTTGGACCAGATGCCACTAGGGACTCAGTTGCGCGATGCCGCGCGACGGTCGGTGACCGCCGTGCTTGCCTTGGCCTGCCTTGGGATCGGGGCGCTAGCCGCCCCGCCGGCGATGGCGGTGGTGCGGCCGGGTGATGGCGATCTCTCGGCTCGGCTGGCCGAGCTGACAAGGCCATCGGTGCGCTTGGCGTCCCAGGATGAGCAGGCGGAGAAGCTGAGCTTGGCGGTCGATGGGCCCGGCAGCCTGGTGCGTGAGGGCAACCGCGTCCTGGTCGATGTCCGCTTTGACCGGGGCGCCGTCGCTGGTGTCAAGGCCCTGCGCGCGGCGGGGGCAAAGGTCACCCACGTCAGTCGCCGCTACCAGACGGTCACCGTGGCCGTGAAGCCCGCCGACCTGCGTGCGATTGCGGGCAACGCCCGCGTTGGGAGTGTGAGCGAGGTCCTCGCTCCGCTCGTCTCTGCCGCCGGCCCAGCCACGGCAGCCGCTTCCTGCGTCGGCGCCGCGACATCCGAGGGAGATGCTCAGCTCAGAGCCAACAGCGCGCGCGATGCCTTCAACGTCAGCGGAGCCGGTGTCACGGTCGGCATCCTCTCCGATTCCTTCGACCGCGCCCCGAGCCCGCCGACCAAAGCCGCGGGTGACGTGGCCAGCGGCGACCTGCCAGGCACGGGGAATCCCTGTGGGCGCTCCACCTCGGTCAAGGTGCTCGACGACTTCTACGGGAAAAGCGACGCATCTGATGAGGGGCGAGGGATGGCGCAGATCGTCCATGACCTCGCCCCCGGTACCTCGATCGCCTTCGCCTCCGCGTTCGGGGGCGTCACCGCCTTCGCGAATAACATCCGTCGTCTGGCCAAACCGGTCTCCCAGGGTGGGGCGGGCGCGCAGGTGATCGTCGACGACGTCGTCTACTTCGAAGAGCCGTTCTTTCAGGACGGGCCGGTCGCCGTCGCGGTAGACGAGGTGGCCGCCGCCGGCGCCTCCTACTTCTCTTCGGCGGGCAACAGCAACCTGATCGTCGGCGGCAAAAACGTCTCCTCGTGGGAAGCGACGCAGGGCTTTCGCGATACCGCCTGCCCGCCGGCGCTGGAAGCGATCGAAGGCGGTCCCGAGAACTGCATGGACTTCGATCCTGAGCTCGGTGAGGATTCCACCTTCCAGATCACGGTCAAACAAGACGGAACGCTGACCGTCGATCTGCAGTGGGCGGAGCCCTGGAACAACGTCAGAGCCGACCTCGACATCTTCCTGCTCGACGACGAAGACAAACCGGTGGAGGTGGAAGTCGAAGCGGAAAAATTCCTCGTCGGCAGTGCTGACGACAACGTCGGCAAAACGCAGAGGCCGGTCGAGGTCTTCACCTGGGAAAACGAGACCGGCGAAGCACAGGATGTCCGGATCGCGATCAACCGTTGCTTTGGGCCGGTGTGCAATCCGGAAGCCGATCCACTCGCCACTCCCCGACTCAAATTCATCCTGATCAGGAACAACGGCGTGACCGCGACCGAGTACCCGGATTCCTCCGGCACCGATGTGGTCGGGCCGACGATCTTCGGCCATAACGCCGCTGCCGGGGCGCTCAGTGTCGGTGCGATCCGCTTCGACACCACGTTGGAACCGGAGAAATTCTCTTCGCGGGGCCCCGTCACCCATCTATTCGGTCCGGTTAGCGGAACGGACCCGGCGCCGCCCATCCCCCCGCAGATGATTTCGAAGCCCAACATCGTTGCCACCGATGGCGGCGCCACCACGTTCTTCGGCCAGCTTGTCTCAGGCGTGTGGCGTTTCTTCGGGACCTCGGCCGCGGCGCCGCATGCTGCCGCGGTTGCGGCGCTCCTGCGGGAGGCGAATCCGACGCTTTCAGGCCCTCAGGTTCGCGCCGCCCTCACCTCGACCGCGAAACCCGTCGGGGTGTTCGGGCCAGATGCAGTCGGCGCGGGCCTCGTCGATGCCTACGCTGCGGTCAGTGGCGTCGCCTTGCCACCGACGATCTCGATTACCGAGAGGCCTCCTCCTCTCGGTAGGAACCGCACGCCGAGCATCGGTTTCGTCGCGAACCGCCCTGCGAGCTTTGCGTGCACGATTGACGGAGGCGCGCTGCAGCCCTGTGTTTCACCGTTTGTGCCGAGCACCCCGCTCTCCGAGGGGAAGCATGGCTTCGCGGTCAGGGGCACCGACCTTTCCGGGCGGACAGGTGAGGGCGAAGTCGTGCTCTTCGAGATCGATTCGCGGCGCCCCCGGACCTTCTTTCGCGTCCGGCCGCGCAAGGTGATCCGCACCCGCCACCGCCGGGCCCGTGCGGTGTTTCGCTTTGGCTCCAACGAGCCGAACGTCACCTTCGTCTGCCGGGTGGACGGCGGCCTGTTCCGCTTCTGCGGCAAGCGCCTCGCGCGGCGCTTCCGCATCGGCAGGCACGACATCCGTGTCAAGGCCCGCGACGAAGCGGGCAACGTCGACAACACGCCAGCCGTCTACCGCTTCCGCGTCAAGCGCCGCGGTTAGTCTTGATTCGCTGCTCGGCGCTCGAGCTCGGCGCCAGCCGGCGCATGATCCAGTGACCGCCGATCAGCAGGGCGATCAGCGCGGCGGCGAAACCAAGCACGATCGGGTCAAAGAGGCCGATCCCCTCCAGCTGCGTGCCGAAATAGACCGAGAGTGCGGTGATCGGCAGGTAGCCGACCACGGTCGTCCACACGAATCGCCAGACCGGCACTCGGGCGGCACCGGCGGCGTAGCAGACCAGGCTGAACGGAATGACCGGGATCAACCGCACGGCGATCAGCAGGGTGACTCCTCCACGCTCGATCATTGCCTCCATCCGCTCGAAGCGGCTCGTCCCGAACCAGCGGTCGAGGAACGGCCGCGCGATCGAGCGGCCGATCGCAAGGCAGAGCAACCCGGAGAGCAGCCAGCCGGTCATGACCAGCGCCAGGGCGGGGAAGAACCCGTATACGAACCCCGCCGCCGCGTCGACGATCTCGGCTGGGTAGAAGACGACGGCGTGGATCAGCGCCAGGGCGAGGATCACCAGGGGCCCGGTCGCACCGAGGCTGTCGAGCTCGCTCCTCATCTCGGCCGTGTCTCCCCGGACGGCCGCCTCGAAGGCATCGCGCAACGGGTCCACGGCGAGCACCAACACCGCCATCGCGGCAATTCCACAGAGGGTTATCGCAATCGCGGGGAGCGATGGCCAGGGATTTCGGCGCTCTTCCACTTTCAGGAGTATCGCCGGGCTAGATCTTCGCCTGGGCGCGCAGCCGTTCGGGGAGCCCCGAGTACCTGTCGCCGCTGTCGTCTCGCTTCACCCCTCTTCTCAGCACCTCCGGTTCGCCGACCAAGACGCAGGTGCGGCTGGCGCGGGTGATCGCCGTGTATATGAGGGGCCGCGTCAGCATTCGCGAGTGAGAGCGGTGGCACACGGCGACCACGACCGGGACCTCACAGCCCTGCGCCTTGTGAACGGAGATCGCGTAGGCGAGGCGGAAGGTGTCGGTCTCGCTGTAGGGGACCGCCAGCACGCCGCCGTCGTCGGTGTCGACGACGATCGTCTTCTCGTCGGGGTCGTCGGAGCGCAGGAAGACGATCGAGCCGTTCATCAGGCCCAGCTCGTGGGAGTTGCGGGTCTGGATCAGGCGGTCGCCGATGCGGAAGCGGTTGTTCACCGCCGGCTTCCCGTCCTGGTTGAGGCTCTCCTGGAGCTTCTCGTTGAGCGCGTTGATCCCGACTGCCCCTTTGTACATCGGCGCCAGCACCTGAACCTCGCGAATCGGGTCGAGGCCGCGGCGC
>JBBDYO010000054.1:0-11966 GCA_040901495.1 Solirubrobacterales bacterium | reverse complement strand
GCGCTTCGGCGCCCGCTCGGCGACCACCTCGACGATCGTGCTCAGCGCCCGCTCCGGGTCGGCCCGCTCGACGAAGAAGAAATCGTGGTCCTGGCCCTCCTCGGGCTCCAGGCGAGGGGGCCGCCCCGCATTGATCGCGTGGGCCGCCGTGGTGATCATCGATCGTGCCGCCTGCCGGAAGATCTGCGTGAGGCGGACAGCCGGCGCCACGCCCGAGGCGATCAGGTCGTCGAACGGCTTGCCGGCGCCGATTGGCGGAAGCTGGTCCGCGTCGCCGACAAAGACGATGTGGGTGGACTGCGCCAGGCCGGCGAGCAGAACCTCCATCAATCGCAGGTTCAGCATCGAGGCCTCGTCGACGATGACGAGCTCGGCGGGGAGCGGGTGCCCCGGCCCAAACCCGGGCTTGCGGCCTGGCGCCCACTCGAGCAGCCGGTGGATCGTCTGCGCTTCGTGGTCGGTCGCCTCTTCGAGCCGTCGTGCGGCCCGTCCGGTCGGTGCGCAGAGCGCGATCTTCGCGTGGGCGTGCTTGGCCTCCGCGACGATGGCCCGCGTGCAGACGGTCTTGCCGACGCCTGGGCCACCGGTGAGGACCGAGATGCGCGACTTGAACGCGGCGCGGACAGCCGCCCATTGCTCCGCGGTCAGCTCGTCGTCGGTATCGCCGTCCTCGCCGGGGTCGTAGTCCAGGTAGGGGGGAGAGGCGGCGCGGATGGCCAGCTCGTCGGCGACGGTGACCTCGCTCTCGTGCGTTTTTTCGCGGTAGACGCGATCTTCGTCCATCACCAACCCCCGGGAGGCGGCCAGGACATCGGGGTCCGGATCGAGGCCGAGCAGGGTCGCGGAGCGCTGAGCCAGCTCGGCGATCGGCAGGTATGCGTGTCCCTGCTGTTCGGCCTCGGAGAGCGTGTAGAGGGCGGCGGCCTGCGCGCGCCGGTCGGAATCGCGCGGGACATCGGCGATCAGCGCGATCCTGTCGGCGCGGACAAAGCCGACCCCGTCGACCTCGGTGAGCCGGTATGGGTCTCCTTGCAGGATCGCCATCGCGCGATCGCGGAAGCGGTTGTAGATCGGGGTCGCCAGATATGCCAGGCCGTGTGGCGCCAGCTGGATGTGGAGGTTGCGGATGGCGCGCGACGCGTGCCAGGAATCGGCGGCCGCGGACGCCTGCTTGATGCCGACCCCCGGCAAGGTGCCGAACACGCCGGCGGGGTCCGCCTCGATCGCGTCGAGTACGCCCTCGCCGTATTCGTCGGCCAAGAGCGCGGCGCGCGCTGGGCCTATGTGGCGCAGAGAGGTCAGGTAGGAGATCTGCCCTTTGCGGTCGGTCGGGTCGAGCGGCAGCGCGCCGCTGGCCCGGAGCTGCTGCCCAAACCGCGAGTGGTTCTCCCACCTGCCCTGCACTTCCGCCCGGTCGCCTTCGCTCAGATGGGCGACGGGGCCGACCAGCGCGAATCCCTCGCCGGAGTCCGTATCTTGCACCTCGAGGACCGCGTAGCCGTCTTCTTCGGCGCTGAATGTGACGCCCAGGACCTCGACCGTGCCCGAGTACTCCGGATCGCCGTCGCTGAACAGTGCGTCCTCGCCGTTCATGCCTCAAAGCTACCGGTGCCACGCCCCGCTTCCCGAACTTGGCAACAACCCAGGTCGAGGCGCCGATGCGGACTCCACAATGACGGCATGGGTGAGGCGATCCTGTTTGCGGCGATCGCGTCGAGCGCATTGCCGATCGGAGCCTTGATCGGGGTATGGGCGCCACCGCCTCGCGCGGTCACCGCGGCCCTGCTCGGCTTCGCCTCGGGGGCGCTGATCAGCGCCGTCGCCTTCGAGCTCTTCGAGAAAGCGTTCGAGCACGGCGGCGCCTGGCGGGCGGGCATTGCCTTCCTGGTCGGAGCGACGGCCTTCATCGTGATCGACAGTTGGCTGGAGCGGCGCATGGCGCGCCAGCGGGAGCGCGGCGGGGTCGTCGGCCTGGCGCTGCTCGCCGGCGTCACCTTGGACGGCGTGCCCGAGAACCTTGCGATGGGCGTCTCGCTGCTCGAGGGCAGTGCTGTGGCCCTGCTGGTGGCGATCTTCGCCTCCAACCTTCCCGAGGCGATCGTCGGCGCGCAGAAGATGCGAGTGGAACGCAGCGCCCGGGAGGTAGTGCTGATCTGGTCGGCGACGGCGGTGTTGCTGGCGATCGCGGTGGTCGTCGGCTACGGCGCGCTCGAGGGGGTCTCCCAGAACTCCCTCTCATGGCCGCTCGGCTTTGCCGCCGGCGCCGTTCTCGCCTCGCTTGCCGACACGCTGATGCCCGAGGCCTTCAGCGAGGGCGGCCCTCCCGTCGCTTACGCGACCGCGCTCGGCTTCCTGCTCTCTTTCCTCGTCTCGGCGGCTTGAGACAGGCTTCCAGCCATCGGTAGGCTGGGGCCCGCGATGTCCGCCAGCGCCGACCGGCTCCCTCACATCGACGAGCACACTGCGGTGGTCGACGCGGATCCCGCCGCCAGCTGGGACGCGCTCCTGCGCGTAGCCGAGGCTTTCGGGTCCTCCGGCGCGACCCCCCGTTTCGCCCGTCTGCTCGGCTGCGCTGATCTCGAGGCATCGGGCCCGCGCCCCCTCGCTGCAGGCTCGGCCTTCCCGGGCTTTCACGTCGAGGTGGCCGAGCGGCCGCTGGAGCTGGCGCTCCTCGGCAGCCACCGCTTCTCCGACTACGCGCTGGTCTTCCGACTCGACGACCTCGGTGACGGGTGCACCCGACTTCGGGCCGAGACGCGAGCCGAGTTCCCCGGGCTCAAGGGACGGGTATACCGCGCGATGGTGATCGGCACTCGCGGTCACGTCCTGGTCACCCGTCGCCTCCTCAATGCCGCCAAGCGGCGCGCCGAGAGGGTTTACTCGGCGGGATCCTGACGGTGCCCGCCCCCTCCAACGGCCTCTGCGACAGCTGCGTGCACCAGCAGCTGGTCCCTAACACAAGGGGGTCGGTCTTCTCGCTGTGCCTGCGCTCGCGCGAGGACCCGCGTTACCCGCGGTACCCACGTGTCCCCGTGCTCAGTTGCCCCGGACACGAACCACGTCCGGGGCAGCCGCAGGCCTAGCTGGCCGCCATCGGGTCCGGTTCGCCGAGCTTGGAGTTGGCCGGGGCCTCGTAGACCTGCCCGGGGGTGCCACCGAGGACGAGCAGGCGGATCCCATCGTCTCCCGGCCAGACCTTGCGCATCGTCCCCGACGCCACACGGGCGACATGGTCGCTGTCGAGCGGGAAGCGCTCGCCGGCGATCTCGATCTCGCCGCCTCCGCGCAGCACGATGAAGACCTCCTCCTGGCCGTCACTCGCGTGGTCGTGCTCGGGGTAGTTCTCGAAGTTGGCCGGCATGTCGATGATCTGCATGCCGAAGGACTCGACGCCGAGCTCCGCTCGCGCCCGCTTGAAGGCGCCGAGGTAGACGGCCTCCATCTCGTCAATCTTCTTCACCGCGTAGTCGCCCATGCTTGTTCCTCCTTGAAGTGTGGTGGCCCCAGTTGGGGTGGAAGTTCCGCCGCCCCGATTGGCGGACCGCGCGATCCTAACGATTCGCACGAACGTTCGTGCTTTTTGTGTAGCCTCATCGAGATGGTCACAGGTACTCAGACTCGGGCCGATGCGAGCTCCGGGACCGGCAAGGGAGCCGAGACGCGGGCGGCGATCCTCGATCGTGCCGTCGACATCGCGTCCGCTGAGGGTCTGGAGGGGTTGACGATCGGGCGCTTGGCAACAGGCCTCGAGATGAGCAAGAGCGGCCTCTTCGCTCACTTTGGCTCCAAGCAGGAGTTGCAGCTGGCGACGGTGGAGGCGGCCCAGCAGCGCTTTCGCCGCGCGGTGATCGATCCTGCCCGCAACGCCGCCGAGGGCGCCCCTCGCCTACGGGCGATGGCGGACGCCTACCTCGTCCATCTCGATGGCGGTGCCTACTCCGGCGGTTGCTTCTGGGCGTCGACCGCGGCCGAGTATGACGACCGGCCGGGGCCGGTTCGCGACGCGATTGCTGCCGCGCTGGACGCTTGGCTTGGAGAGCTCGAGCGTCAGGCCGGGATCGCCGGTCTGCAGGAACCCGATCGTGTCGCCTTCGAGCTCTACGCGGTTGTGATGGGGGCAAACTCGCGCTACCGCCTCTCGGGAGACCGACGGGCCTTTGGCTATGCCCACGACGCGATCGAGCGATTGCTGGAGGGAGCACCCCGGTGAGCGCGAACGGCACCGAGAGTGCCAGCCTGGAGATGGCATCTGACTTCGCTCGGCGTTTCACCGAGTTCTGGTCGGCGCCAGCACCCGAGCGCCTCGATCTGATCCTGGCCGAGCGGGTCCGCCTCGTCGCCCCGATGCTCCCCATCACGCACACCCTCGACGATGGCAAGCGCGCTTTCGCCGAGTTGTTCGAGCTGATCCCCGACCTGACCGCGGAGGTACACCGATGGGGTGCGACTGCCGACGGCGTGCTGATCGAGTTCACGCTGAGCGGTACGGCTGGGGGAGGTCCCGTCTCCTGGCACGCGGTCGACCGCTTAGTCCTCGGCGAGGACGGCCGGGCGACCGAGCGCATCTCCTACTTCGACTCGGCGCCACTCGCCCTCACCGTGGCCCGCCGCCCTCGTGCCTGGCCAGCCTTCCTGCGCAGCCGCTTGCGCGGTTTGCGCCGTCGCTGAGGCACCACTCAGTCGAGCAAACCGACCTGGCGCAGGATCGAGACCGAGTCCGAGTAGACGTCCTTGCGCTTGATCAAGCCATCCTCGAAGGGGATCGAGTCGATCCCGTCCCAGCTGATCGTGTTCCCGCTCGGCGGCGCCTCGATCTCGCCGCGCCGCATCGTCTTGGTGTGGGTGGCGGTCGCCGTCCACTCCTGCACGACGAGGCCCTCGCGCACGTAGAGCCGTTGCGTTTCGAACCGAAGGTCGGGCCAGCCCTCGAAGATCGCCGCGATGTGCGCCCGCACCTCGTCGCCGGTCGCCGACTCCCCGGCGGTGTGGTTGGCGAAGACCATGTCGGGCGCGTGCATGGCCACGATCGCGTCGACGTCATGTGCGTTCCAAGCCTCGTTGTAGCGCCCGATCGCCTCGGTCAGCGCCTCGGTGTCGTCGCCTGCGTTCACAGCCACCCCTTCAGGGTAGCCCTGTGAGTCACGGCCCGGGCGCGAACGCGGCTTTGGCTGTTTCCGCTCCGATGCCCCCACGCTCCCAGAACCCGTAGGTTCCCTCGTCGATCAGCTCCCGCGCCGCCTCGACCACGGCTCCCAGCGCCGTGAAGGCAAAGGCGCCGCCGATGGAGACGCGGCTGACGCCGGCCGAGGCCAGCTCGGACACCGAAGGGCCGCCGGGCCAGGCAAGGACGTTGACGGGCCGGTCGACCGATGAGACGAGCTGGCGTATGTCCTCGAGCCGGCGGAGGCCGGGCGCGTAGAGGACGTCGGCTCCCGCCTCTTGGTAGGCCTGCAGCCGGGCGATCGTGTCCGCTAGGTCGGCCGCTCCATAGAGGTGGTTCTCCGCCCGCGCGGTGAGGACCAGGTGTGCGGAGTCGTCGTGGGCGGCCTCCGCCGCCGCGGTCACGCGTTCCGTCGCCAGGCCGATCTCGCGGATCGGGTCCTCCTTGTCGCCGGTGTAGTCCTCGATCGAGGCTCCCGCCAGGCCCGCCTCGCGGGCCAGCCGGAACGTCTCAGCGACGCCCGGAGCGTCATCGCCAAAACCGTTCTCGAGGTCGGCGGAGACCGGCAGGTCGGTCGCTTCGACGATCGCCGTAGAGTGCGCGATTGCCTCCTCGCGGCTGATTGAGCCGTCGAGGCGCCCGAGGGTCCCGGCGAAGCCGCTGCTGGTCGTAGCCAGGGCCTTGAAGCCCAGCGAGGCGAGCAGCTTCGCGGAGCCCTGGTCCCAGGGGTTGGGAAGCAGTAGCGGTTGCTCTTCGTCGTGCAGCGAGAGGAATCGCTCGGCTCGTTCGGCCTGGGTTTCCATCGTGGGCACGAATCTAGCTCAGCGGCGCTCACCTACACTCGCCCGGTGGACCGTGCCCTCCTCGAGCAGACGCTCGCCGACGCCGGCGAGCCCTCCTATCGCGCCTCTCAGGTCTGGGAGTGGGTGGCGCGTGGCGTGCGCTCCCATGAGGAGATGACCAACCTTTCGCTCGCCCTGCGCAAGCGGCTCGCCTCCGAGGTGCCCCTCTCGACGCTGTCGGTGCGCGCCGAGGCGAAGTCCGACGACGGGACCGTGAAGGCCCTCTTCGACACCGCCGACGGACGGCCGGTCGAGGCGGTGTTGATGCGCTACCGCGACGGGCGGCGCTCGGTCTGCGTCTCCTCGCAGTCCGGCTGCCCGCTGACCTGCACGTTTTGCGCGACCGGCCAGATGAAGTTCGGCCGCAACCTGAGCGCCGACGAGATCCTCGACCAGGCGCTGCACTTCCGCCGCACCGAAGCGATCGACCACGTCGTCTTCATGGGGATGGGGGAGCCGACGATGAACATCGACGCCGTGCTCGCCGCCTGCGAGCGCCTCCCCGACCTCGGCGTCACTCACCGCCGCACGGCGATCTCGACCGTCGGCTGGGTGCCGGGGATCGACCGCCTCGCCGATTGCGAGCTGCCGGTCAGCCTCGCCCTCTCCCTCCACGCCCCCAACGACGGCCTGCGCTCGCAGCTGATGCCGGTCAACGACCGCTACCCGCTTGCCGAGGTGCTGGCGGCCTGCGATCGCTACCGGGCACGCCGCCGTCGCAAAGTCTTCGTCGAGTACGTGATGCTCGACGGTGTCAACGACCTTCCCAAGCATGCCCGCGAGCTCGCCGCGCTGCTCGACCCGCGCGTCTACAAGGTCAACCTGATCCCCTACAACCCGACGGGCGCCTACGATGGCTCCTCGCCGGAGCGGATCGAGCGCTTCCGCGCGATCCTCGTCGAGCACCGCCTCGCCGCCACCGTCCGCCTCACCCGTGGCCGCGACATCGACGCCGCCTGTGGCCAGCTCGCCGCCACCGCGACACCCTCCCGCTAGCACCGCACAGATGCCAGGCGATCAGACACGCTCCAAGTTCCCGGTCGAGCTGCCCGGCGGCGAGGCCGGCCCGCTGCGCAAGATCCTCGGACGGCTGGCGATCGCGCTGGCGTTGATCGCACTCGTCGCCGGCGTCTCCTACGCCGGCCGCGAGGGCTACGTCGACCCGGAGGACGAACAGATGAGCGTTCTCGATGCCTTCTACTACTCGACCGTCAGCATCACGACAACCGGCTACGGGGACATTCGCCCTGTTTCGGATGAGGCGCGCCTGGTGACGACGGTGGTGGTCACCCCGGCGCGGGTCCTCTTCCTCATACTGCTCGTCGGTACGACGTTGGAGATACTGGCCGAGCGCAGCCGCGCGGCTTACCGACTCGCTCGCTGGAGGAGGCGCTTGAAAGACCACACAATCGTTTGCGGATACGGCGTCAAGGGGCGCAGTGCCGTGCGCACGCTGCTCGACAAGGGGATGAGCCCCGATCAGATCGTCGCGATCGAGCCCGACCCGGGGGCTCGGGCACGCGCGACCGCGGACGGGCTTGCCGTGGTTGCCGGCAGCGCCGCGCTCCAGGACACGCTGATCGAGGCGGGAATCGATGGGGCAGAGGCGCTGATAGTCGCTCCGGACCGCGACGACACGGCGGTGCTGATCGCCTTGACGGCGCGCGAGCTGAACGCCGACGCCACGATCGTCGCCGCCGTGCGCGAGGAAGAGAACGTCCATCTCCTCCACCAGAGCGGGGCAGATGCGGTCATCACCTCCTCCGGTGCGGCCGGCCGCCTGCTGGGCCTCTCCACCAAGACACCCCAGGTAACCGAGGTGATGGAGGACCTGCTCACCGTCGGCGAAGGGCTCGATCTCTCCGAGCGGCAAATCGGCGCCGACGAAGCGGGCCCGGTCCCACGCCGCGCTCATGAGGCGATCGTGCTGGCGATCGTCCGCGATGGCGAGGTGATCCGCTTCGACGACGAGCGCGCCGCGGAGCTACGCGAGGGCGACCGCGTCTTGGAGCTGTTCAGCCACCGCCACTAGCGAACGGCTCGCTCGTCTGGCTGGTTAGCCAACTACGATGTCGTCGATGCCGAGCAAGACAGCCGCCAGCGCGTCCCGCCGGGTTCCGCCGCCGAAGCAGCTGAGCGCCAACCCGGTGGTGCGCGTGCTCGACGACGTTCGCGCCGAGTTCCGCGTCCGCCGCAGGGGAACCTATCCGCCGGGCCCCAAGGACTTCAACTTCGGGCGGACTCTGCAGGCAGCCCGCGACCCACTGCCCCTGCTGCTCTCCCTCTATGAGGAGCATGGGCCGATCTTCAGCACCCGCCTCCTCCATCACCCGGTCATCTTCATGCTGGGCCCGGAGGCAAACCACTTCATCACCGTCGCCCACCCTGAGAACTTCCATTGGCGGGAGTCGAGCTTCGGCGACCTGATCCCGCTGCTCGGCGACGGCCTGTTGACGATCGACGACGCCTACCACGACCGCGCCCGCGAGATCATGATGCCGGCCTTCCACCGCGAGCAGGTGGCGGCGGCGGTCGAGGCGATGCGGATCGAGTCCGAGGCGGCGATCGCGCCCCTGAAGTCCGGCGAAGTCGTCGACATCTACGAGTGGATGCGGGGGCTGGCAATGCGCATCGCGATGCGCGCCCTGCTCGGGCTCGACCCCGACGAAGCCGGCAAAGGAGCCGCCGCCGCGGAGCACTTCGAGCGCGCGCTTGGCTTCTACGGCATCGACTTTCACCTTCGCCTGCTGCGTGGCCCGGGCTCGCCGTGGTCGAAGATGGTCGCCTCGCGCACGATCCTCGACGAGATCGTCTACGGGGAGATCTCACAGCGTCGAGCGGACCCAGACCCGGACAAGATGGACATCCTCAGCCTCCTGATCGGGGTGAAGGACGAGGCGGGGGAGGGCTTCTCCGACAAGGAGGTCCGCGACCAGGTGATGACCCTGATGTTCGCCGGGCATGACACCTCGACCTCGACGCTGACCTTCATGATGCATGAGCTGGCGCGCCACCCCGACGTGCTCGCCCGTCTGCAAGCCGAGCAGGATGAGGTGCTGGGTGGGAAGGACCCCGACATCGACCTGCTCGAGCGCGAGATGCCTTACCTCGACATGGTCCTCGACGAGGTGCTGAGGCTCTACCCGCCGGCCTGGATCGGCCCCCGGCGGGCCGTTCGCGACTTCGAGTTCGCCGGCCACCAGGTAAAGCGCGGCGCCTACGTCAACTACTGCTCCTGGGCGAGCCACCGGATTCCGGAGGTCTTCCCCGATCCCGAGGCATTCATCCCCGAGCGCTTCACCCGCGAGCGCAAGGCGGCGCTGCCGCGCGGCGCCTACGTCCCCTTCGGCGGTGGGCGGCGGATCTGCATCGGCAAGCGGTTCGGGCAGACCGAGGTGAAGCTGGTGGCGACGATGCTGCTGCAGAGATTGCGACTCGACGCGATGCCGGGGCGGACGATGACGATTCGCCAGATGCCGACCCTCTCCCCTCGGGGTGGCTTGAAGATGCGAGTACTGCCCCGCGCTGTCGGGTAGTAGCGGTCTAGCTCTGGCTCGCGTCTGGCAGGGGTGGACTTTCCGTCGGGCGCGCGTCGGTTCCCGGACCCAAATCGCAAGGAGACCAGGATGCGCAAACTCCCAGCTCCTCCCGCCGCCGTGCGTCGCTCGTCGGTGCCATCGCTCTGTGCGCCGCCATCGGGGTGACCGCCGGCGCCATGGCCGCGGGCGGGGCCACCGCATCGAAAGCGGGGAAAGTCAGGATCAAGTGCCCGATTCAGGTAATCACCGGCAAGAAGGTCACCTGTCGCCTGTTCGGCCGGGTCCTGCAGGGCCCCCCTGGGCGGCAGGGCGCGAAAGGGGCAAAGGGATCGAAGGGCGATAGGGGAGCCAAGGGAGCCACCGGCGCGAAAGGGGCCACGGGCAAAGATGGGGTCTCCGGCTACGAGGTGGTCAGCCAAACCTTCAAAGAAGTGTTCATCGAAAAAACGATGGCACGCGCGGGCTGAGCGAAGTGAAGACCGTCGACTGCCCCGGCTCAAAGCGAGCGGTGGGTGGCGGTACCGATCTCGGCACCAACGCGACCCAGGGCGGCCCGCAGCGCCAGGTGACGGTTTCGCCTCAGCGGGCCTACGGGGACCGGCACAGGATGGTCGGTACAGCTCTTCAACAACGCGCCGTTCGACACCTCGATCGACCTAAGGGTCTACGCAATCTGCGTCAGCACCTAAGCCAGCATCTGAACTGAGTAGCGCCCCTCCCCGCGGGTGGCGTTGGGGGGTGGTGCCTCGCCCACAGCGTGCGAGGACGAGGTGCCACCCCCCAACGACAGGACCCGCGGGCCAGGGGCGCTACTTAATGAAGAGCATCTCCTCGTACTTGGGGAGCGGCCAGAGGTCGTCGGCGACGATCTTCTCGAGCTTGTCCGCTGCCTCGCGGACCTTCGCCATCGCGGCGATCTGCTTGTCGCGGGCGTGGATCGCCAGGTCGAGCCCCTCGAGGTCGTCGGGGTAGGCGTTTGCCTCCTCGAGCTCAGCCAACGACTGGCCGAGCTCCTCGAGATGCGCCTTGACCTCACCCGCCACGCCCTCGGCGGCGCCGGACTCATTGATCAAAGCCAGGTAGCGCAGCGCCGCCGGCAGGATCATCGTCTTGGCGATCGAGTGAGTGGTCTCTGCCTCGATGTTGGCGCGGATCGCGTACTGCTCGACCCAGACCTCGTAGCGCGACTCCAGCTCCCGCTTGGAGAGCACGTCGTAGTTCTCGAAGGCGGCGACCGTTTGGTCGGTGAGCACCTCAGGCAGCGCGTCCGGCGTCGTGCGCAGGTTCTTCAGCCCCCGCTGCTCGGCTTCCGCATGCCACTCCTCGGAGTAGTTGTCGCCACCGAAGCAGACCTGTTTGTTGGCGGAGTAGGACTCCTTGACGACCTCGATCACAGCCTCGGCGACGTCGGCGCCGCCGGAGGTCTTTGCCTCGAGCTTGCCGGCCAGCTCGTCGATTGCCTCAGCGGCGATCGTGTTGAGCACGGTGTTGGGGAAGGCGAGCGACATGCTCGACCCCAGCGCCCGGAACTCGAATTTGTTGCCGGTGAAGGCGAACGGCGAGGTCCGGTTGCGGTCGCCGCCATGCATCGGCAGCGACGGCAGCACGGTTGCCCCGAGCTCCAGGAACGAAGCCGGCGTGTGGGGGTCTCCCTCGCCGGCCGCGATCGCATCGAAGGCCTTCTCCAGCTCAGCGCCGAGGAAGATCGAGATGATCGCCGGTGGCGCCTCGTTGGCGCCGAGGCGATGGTCCTGGCCGATGTTGGCGACCGAGGCGCGCAGCAGCCCCTGGTGCTTGTTGACGGCCTGGATTACCGCCGTGCAGAAGAACAGGAAGTGGACGTTGTCGGCAGGCGTATCGCCGGGGTCGAGCAGGTTGCTGCCCGTGTCCGTTCCCATCGACCAGTTGTTGTGCTTGCCGGAGCCGTTGACGCCCGCGAAGGGCTTCTCGTGCAGCAGGCAGACCAGCCCGTAACGGCGCGCGACGCTTTCCAGCACCTGCATCATCAGCTGCTGGTGGTCGGAGCCGACGTTCGAGTTCTCGAACACCGGGGCGATCTCGTACTGATTCGGCGCCACCTCGTTGTGGCGGGTCTTGACCGGGATGCCCAGCTTGCGCATCTCCAGCTCGGACTCGAGCATGCAGGCGAGGATTCGCTCCGGGATCGAGCCGAAGTAGTGGTCGTCGAGCTCGTGGCCCTTCGGTGGCTTGGCGCCGAACAGGGTGCGACCCGTGCTGATCAGGTCGGGGCGCTCGAAGAAGTACTGCTCGTCGATCAGGAAGTACTCCTGCTCGGCGCCGACCGTCGTGAAGACCCGGTCGGACTCGTCGTCGCCGAGCAGCCGCAGCGCGCGGATCGCCGAGCGCGACAGCGCGTCCATCGAGCGCAGCAGCGGGATCTTGGCGTCGAGCGCCTCGCCGGTC
>JBBDYO010000053.1:11813-21430 GCA_040901495.1 Solirubrobacterales bacterium | reverse complement strand
CGGATCCAGGAGGGCGTCGTCTCGCTCGGGGCCTACGGCGACGTCTTCGTCCGCAACGTCAAATGCTCGGGGGTCATTCCCCAGATCAGCCTGATCATGGGGCCCTGCGCCGGCGGCGCGGTCTACTCGCCGGCGATGACCGACTTCATCTTCATGGTCAAAGAGACCTCCCATATGTTCATCACCGGCCCTGAAGTGATCAAGACCGTGACCGGCGAGGAGGTCGAGTTCGAGGAGCTCGGCGGCGCGATGAGCCACAACTCCAAGTCCGGTGTCGCCCACTTCGCCGCCGAGGACGAGGAGAGCTGTCTCGAGGACGTGCGCTACCTGCTCAGCTTCCTGCCCTCCAACAACCTCGAGGCGCCGCCTCGGTTTGAGCCCTCGGACGACCCCGAGCGCGAAGACGAGGACCTCGACACCCTCGTCCCGGACGACCCCTCAAAGCCCTACGACATGCGCGAAGTAATCTCGCGGATCGTCGATGACGAGGAGTTCTTCGAGGTTCACGAGCACTTCGCCAAGAACATCGTCTGCGGCTTCTCGCGGCTCGACGGCTACCCGATCGGAATCGTCGGCAACCAGCCCGCCCACTTGGCCGGCGTGCTCGACATCGAGGCCTCCGAGAAGGCGGCGCGCTTCGTCCGCACCTGCGATGCCTACAACGTCCCGATCGTCACCTTCACCGACGTGCCCGGCTTCCTGCCCGGAACCGACCAGGAGTGGAACGGGATCATCCGCCACGGCGCCAAGCTGCTCTACGCCTTCACCGAGGCGACGGTGCCGAAGCTCACGGTCGTCACCCGCAAGGCCTACGGCGGCGCCTACGACGTGATGAACTCAAAGCACATGCTGGCCGACTTCAACGTCGCCTGGCCGACCGCGGAGATCGCGGTGATGGGCCCAGAGGGCGCGGTCAACATCATCTACCGCAAAGACATCGCCTCCTCGCCGACTCCCGACGAGCGCCGCCAAAAGCTGATCGACGACTACAAAGCCCACTTCGCCAACCCCTACTCGGCGGCCGAGCGCGGCTACATCGACGACGTCATCGAGCCGAGGCAGACACGGCCGAAGCTAATAAAGGCTTTGCGCATGCTTCAGTCCAAGCGCGTCGACCAACCAAAGCGCAAGCACGGGAATATTCCTCTTTAACGCCCCCTCGGGTGGGTGGCATGGAGGTTGGGGTCCTCGCCCGCAGCCTGCGAGGACGAGGATCCCAATCTCCATGACAGGACCCGCCCGCCAGGGGCGCTAAAGGGGAATGGCTCTGCTCTAGAAGCCGAGGGGGTGGCGGGCTGTGTAGCCGAGGCTGTCGCGCAGGTCCTGGTGCCAGCTGGGACCGGTTTTGCCGTCGGTATTGCCGGAGGTGTCCCAGCGATAGCCGGCGATCACGGCGTAGGTGTGACCCGAGTTGGCGTAGACGGTGATCCACCGTCCTTCGCCGCCAGACCCCCAGCGTGCCAGCGGTCCCGAGGGGAGTGGGCTGGAGAGGAACTCGCCGCCGCGCAGCGCGTAGCTGACCGAGCCCGAGCAGTCATAGCCCGCGTCCCACCAGCGCCGGTGCCCGCCGCCGAAG
Source organism: Solirubrobacterales bacterium (assembly GCA_040901495.1). Taxonomy (GTDB): domain Bacteria; phylum Actinomycetota; class Thermoleophilia; order Solirubrobacterales; family 70-9; genus VRUE01. Next base: position 19,854 of record JBBDYO010000053.1, on the reverse strand, counting down.
ATATAGGGCTTGTTGCGGATCCGGTTGGCAGCCGCGATGACTTCCTTGACCCGGGGGGGAGCTGACCTCGGCGGGATCAGCGTCCCGTTCTTGAGCAGCTTCGCTTTCGGCATCGGGGTACAGATGTCGACTTCCGCAGGGGTGACGCCGCCGCCCTTGCAAGCCGCGGACGCTCCGGCTGGCAACAGCGCGGCTATGACACATGCCGCGACAGCTACCACCAATGCTGTCCTGAACTTTGAATTGTTCGAATGCAAACCGATCTCCTTCGTCGGCCTACGGGGTTAGCTGTCGGGCTGGCGCGAAAAGGAGCCTGCGCCCCCGTCTTCAAAAAGACGGGTTAGCCCCGAAAACGTGGTTCCCCCGCTTCTGGATACCCCTTGGGGTCCAGAATTCGGCGTTTCGGTTATCCGGAACGGCGGCAGTGTAGACGATTGCCCGGCGGGATGCTCATCAAAAACAAACATTTTGTGGCCTTTCGCACTTGGCATCCGTATTCCTGTCGGCTGCCTGGCTGGTAGCTTGCGACTTGAAATGGATCTTTCTGGCCGCACAGCTCTCCTCACCGGCGCCACAGGGGGACTCGGCCGGGCTATCGCCGAGGCGCTTGCCTCACGGGGAGCGAGCATTTTGCTCAGCGCACGCAAGGCCGACGCCCTGGAAGCCCTCGCCGCCGAGCTGCCGGGAGAGGGCCACCGGGTCCTGGTCGCCGACCTCGCCGAGCCCGGCGCCGCCGAGAAGCTCGCCGCCGAGGCGGGCGACATCGACGTCCTCGTCGCCAACGCGGGCCTGCCGGGCGCGGGCCGGCTCACCGATTTCACTCCCGAAGAGATGCAGCGCGCCCTGCGGGTGAACCTCGAGTCGCCGATGCTGATGGCCCGGGCGCTCTTCCCGGCGATGGTCGAGCGCGGCAGCGGCCACCTCGTCTTCGTCGCCTCGTTGGCTGGCAAGGCTCCCAGTCCCCGCAGCTCCATCTACAACGCGACCAAGTTCGGCCTGCGTGGGTTCGCGCTTGGCCTGAGGACCGATCTGGCGTCGAAAGGCATTGGGGTTTCTCTGGTTTCCCCGGGCTTCATCCGCGAAGCGGGGATGTTCGCCGACGCGGGCGTGAAGCCACCGCCGGGACTGGGCACCGCGACCCCCGAGGATGTCGGGCAGGCGGTCGTCAAGGCGATCGAGTCCGACCGTGTCGAGGTCGTGGTTGCCCCGCTTCAAACGCGCTTCCTCAGCCATCTCGGCCTGGCTAACCCCAGGCTCGCAGTGCGAATCTCAGGGGCCGGGGCGGGGCAGAAAGCCGCCGCCGAGCTGGCCGACGCCCACTCAGCCGACAAGAGGTGAGCGGAAACTCCTTCGACAGCCGTGCGTCGCTCGACGTCGGAGGGCGTTCCTACGAGATCCACCGCCTCGATGCGCTGCAGGAGCGCTTCGACGTGGCGCGGCTGCCGTACTCGCTGAAGATCCTGCTCGAGAACGTTCTGAGGCTGGAGGACGGGCGCTCGGTCACCGCCGCCGACGTCGAGGCGATCGCGACCTGGGACGCCGCCGCCGAGCCCAGCGTCGAGATCCCCTTCCAGCCGGCCAGGGTGCTGATGCAGGACTTCACCGGCGTGCCGGCGGTCGTCGACCTGGCCGCGATGCGGGACGCGATGGCCGAGCTTGGCGGCGACCCGGAGAGGATCAACCCGCTGGTCGACGTCGACCTGGTGATCGACCACTCGGTCCAGGTCGACGCCTTCGGCAACGAGCGCGCCTTCGCCGTCAACGCCGAGCGCGAGTTCGAACGCAACCGCGAGCGCTACTCGTTCCTCAAGTGGGGGCGGGAGGCCTTCGACAACTTCAGCGTCGTGCCGCCGGCGACCGGGATCTGCCACCAGGTCAACCTCGAGCACATCTCCCAGGTCGTCTACAGCAGCGAGCGCAGCGGCGCCCTGCAGGCCTACCCCGACACCCTGGTCGGCACCGACTCGCACACGACGATGGTCAACGGCCTCGGCGTGCTCGGCTGGGGCGTCGGCGGGATCGAGGCCGAGGCGGCGATGCTCGGCCAGCCGATCTCGATGCTGCTGCCCCAGGTCGTCGGCTTCGAGCTGGGCGGCGAGCTGCCGGAGGGAGCGACGGCAACCGACCTCGTCCTCACGGTGACCGAGATGCTGCGCCAGCGCGGTGTCGTCTCCAAGTTCGTCGAGTTCTTCGGGCCGGGCCTTGCCACCCTCGGCCTCGCCGACCGGGCGACGCTGGGGAACATGTCGCCGGAGTTCGGCTCGACCTGCGCGATCTTCCCGGTCGACGCCGAGACCCTCCGCTACCTCGACCTGACCGGCCGCCCGACGGAGACGATCGAGCTGGTCGACGCCTACGCGCGCGAGCAGGGGATGTTCCACGACGAGTCCAGTCCGGACCCGGTCTTCTCCGACCTGCTGGAGCTGGACCTGGGCGAGGTCGTACCGAGCATCGCCGGGCCGAAGCGACCGCAGGACCGGGTGCCGCTCTCGCAGGCGAAGGAGTCCTTCCTCGAGGCGATGGCCGAGTTCGATCCCGAGGCGGCGGACCAGATGGGCAACGGCGTCGACGAGGCGATCGAAGAGTCCTTCCCCGCTTCGGACCCGCCGGCCGAGGACCACGACGACGAGCGCGGCAGGCCGCGCCCGGCGGTCAGCGGCGCCCCGGCGGCGACCGTGGCCCGCACCGGCGACGCGATCGAGGTGACCCTGGAGAACGGCGCCAACTTCGAGCTCGACCACGGCAGGGTCGTGATCGCGGCGATCACCAGCTGCACCAACACCTCCAACCCGAGCGTGATGGTCGGCGCCGGCCTGCTCGCCCGCAACGCCGTCGAGCGCGGCCTCGCCCGCAAGCCCTGGGTGAAGACGTCGCTGGCGCCCGGCTCCACCGTCGTCACCGACTACCTCGAGCGGGCGGGGCTGACCGAGTACCTCGACGCGCTCCAGTTCAACCTGGTCGGCTACGGCTGCACCACCTGCATCGGCAACTCCGGGCCGCTGGAGCCGGAGATCTCGGCGGCGATCGCCGCGAAGGACCTCGCCGTCTGCGCGGTGCTCTCGGGCAACCGCAACTTCGAGGGCCGGATCAACCAGGACGTCAAGGCCAACTACCTGGCCAGCCCGCCGCTGGTCGTCGCCTACGCGCTGGCCGGCCGCATGGACATCGACCTGCTGGGCGACCCGCTCGGCGAGGGCTCCGATGGGAAGCCGGTCTTCCTGCGCGACATCTGGCCGGACCCGGATGAGGTGAAGAGCCTGGTCGGGAGCTCGATCGCCTCGGAGATGTTCACCCGCAACTACGGCGGGGTGCTGAAGGGGGACGAGAACTGGAACGCGGTCGAGGTGCCAGAGGGAGACCGCTACACATGGCCCGAGTCCACCTATGTGCGGCAGCCTCCTTATTTCGACGGGATGCCGGCCGAGCCCGCGCCGATCGAGCCGGTTGCCGGCGCCCGGGCCCTGGTGGTGCTCGGCGACTCGATCACGACCGATCACATCTCACCGGCAGGGGCGATCAAGAAGCAAAGCCCCGCGGGCCAGTGGCTGGTCGATCAGGGCGTCGATCCACGCGACTTCAACTCATACGGCGCGCGGCGCGGCAACCACGAGGTGATGATCCGCGGCACGTTCGCCAACATCCGCCTCCGCAACCGGCTGGTCGAGAGGGCCGGGGGCTTCACCCGCCACTTCCCCGGCGGGGAGGAAATGCCGATCTTCGACGCGGCGATGGCCTACGCCTCCAAAGGGGTGCCGCTCGTAGTCCTGGCGGGAAAGGAGTACGGGTCAGGCTCCTCGCGCGACTGGGCGGCGAAGGGGACGAAACTCCTCGGCGTCAGGGCCGTGATCGCGGAGAGCTTCGAGCGGATCCACCGCTCGAACCTGATCGGCATGGGTGTCCTTCCCCTCCAGTTCCCGGCTGGCAAGAATGTCGAGTCGTTGGGGCTGACGGGTAAAGAGGAGATCGATCTTGGCGACCTCGAGGGAGGTAGAGCGAAATCCGTGTCTGTCACCGCAACTCTCAAGGGGTTCAGGCCGATCTCCTTCGATGCCACTGTTCGCATCGACACACCCAACGAGGTCACCTACTTCAGGAACGGTGGGATCCTCGAGACGGTGCTGCGAAACCTGAGAGGAAGCTGAACGCGGGCAATGCGGCGCGGCGAGGGCCGCGGGAGGCAGGGGGGTCCGCGCGACCCTCACCGCACCTGCGCGTCGGTAGCCAGGGAGGGATGCCGACGCAGCCGTTCCCCCGAGCGGGACTGCCCAGAGGAACAGTCACACCTACCTATAGCGCCTGCAACCTCTGAGGTCAAGGCTTTTTGAGCGGATCTATGGGTAATCGCCCACGTTTTGCGGCGAATCACCCACACCCCACCCTTTTCGTTCGATCAGCTCGATGCCAATCACACTGCCGACCGGGCCGACTGGTGTAAGGGTCGCGGCGAGAAGCGTGTAGGGGGCCTCGCGCTTCACGGCGGCGACCCAGATCAAGACACAGAGGGCTATGAACCCGAGCCCGTGAGCCCACCCGAACACCATCGTCTCGGTCTCGAAGCCCGGCAGCAGCCAGAACAGAAGCAGCCCACCGAAGACCCCCAGCTCCAGCCAGGACACCCGCTTCACCCACACGAACAAAGGCCCGGGTACGGGCTTTCTCAGATGGCTCACGCGCCGGGAGTGAGTGCGGTGAGCACGATCCGCTCTTGCTCACGCGCGTGTGCCACCGAGTACCCCTCGCCGGGGCTGGCGCGAGTCGGCCGACCGACGTACCCGAGCTCGACCCCCTCCGGCATCAGGTCGGGGAGCCGCCTGGACATCACCTTCCAGGGCCCCATGTTCCGCGGCTCCTCCTGCGTCCAGACGATCTCCTTCAGGTTCGGGTAGGAGGCGATCAGCTCGGTCAGCTGTTCCTTGGCGAACGGGTAGAGCAACTCGACGCGGGCGATCGCGACGCTCTCGGCAGCCTCGCGGCGCTCGCTCGCGTCCAGGTCGAAGTAGACCTTCCCCGAGCAGAGGATCAGCCGCTCCACCTTCTCGCGGCGGCTCTCCGCGCCCGGGTCGTCGAGGATGAAGTGGAAGCGCCCGTCGGTCAGCTCCTGCGGCGATGCCGAGGCGCGGTCAAGGCGCAGCAGCCCCTTCGGAGTGAAGACGATCAGCGGCCGCGGCTTCTTGATCAGCGCCTGGCGGCGCAGCAGGTGGAAGTACTGCGCCGCGGTGCTCGGGTTGGCGATCCGGATGTTTCCCTCCGCGGCGAGCGCCAGGAACCGCTCGATGCGAGCGCTCGAGTGCTCCGGGCCCGAGCCCTCGTACCCGTGCGGAAGCAGCAGCGTGAGGCGACTGGTCTGCCCCCACTTCGCCTCGCCGGAGGTGATGAAGCTGTCGATGATCACCTGGCCGGCGTTGGCGAAGTCGCCGAACTGCGCCTCCCAGAGGATCAGGGCGTTGGGCGTCGCCGCCGAGTAGCCGTACTCGAAGCCGAGGCAGGCGATCTCCGAGAGCGGGCTGTTGTGGAGCTCGAACGGCGCCGAGGCCGTGTCGAGGTTCTGCATCGGGCAGTACTCGAGGCCGGTCTTCTCGTCGTGAAGGACCAGATGGCGGTGGGAGAAGGTGCCGCGCTCGGTGTCCTGTCCGGTGAGCCGGATGTGGACTCCCTCGGTCAGCAGCGAGGCGAAGGCGAGGGACTCGGCGTGGCCGAACTCGATCCCGCCGCTCTCCAGTGCCTCCACCCGCTTGGACAGCGGTTTGCGCAGCTTGCGGTGGATCGTGAAGCTCTCGGGAACCTCCAGCAGAGCCTCGTTCAGCTCACGGAGCTTCTCCTGCGGGACGGCGGTCTCGACCGGGGGGCTCGCGCTGCGGTCGAGTTCGCCGGTGCTTGAGGTCGTCACCGTCGGGTCTTCGTACTCGCCGAGCTCCATCTTCTTGCGCAGGTCCTTCAGCGCCGCGGTCATCTCCTCGTTGCGCTCCTGTCGCGTCCGCTCGATGTCCTCGCGCTTGATCACGCCCTCCTCGGTCAGCTTCTCGGCGTAGAGCTCGGAGACGGGTGGGTGCGCCTTGATCTTGGCCGCGATCAGCGGCTGGGTGTAGGCGGGCTCGTCGGTCTCGTTGTGGCCGTAGCGGCGGTAGCCGATCACGTCGATGACGATGTCCCGCGCCCAGCGCTCGCGGAAGGCCATCGCGAGGCGGATCGCCGCCGAGCAGGCCTCGACGTCGTCGGCGTTGACATGGACGATCGGCACGTTGAACCCCTTTGCCATGTCGGCGGCGTAGGGGGTCGAGCGGGCGTCGGCGGGGTCGGTGGTGAAGCCCACTTGGTTGTCTTGAATGATGTGGATCGTGCCGCCGGTTTTGTAGCCGTTCAGCGCCTGCAGGTTGAGGGTCTCGGCGACGACGCCCTGGCCGGGGAAGGCGGCGTCGCCGTGGAGGAGCACCGGGACGGCCCGCTTCGGGTCGTGGTTCAGGCTCGGCCCGTCGAGGTCGGCCTGGAGGAAGCGCGCGGCGCCCTCGACCACCGGGTTGACGAACTCGAGGTGGCTCGGGTTGGGGTAGAGGCGGACGGCGATCTTCTCGCCCTCGCTGGTCTCGTAGATCCCCTGGTGCCCGTAGTGGTACTTGACGTCGCCGGTGCCGCCGTGGGGGATCGCGGCGACCGCCTTCACCTGCTCGATCTGCTTGGCGCCCTCGAACTCGGCGAGGATCGACTCGACCGGACGGCCGAGGTTATGGGCGAGGACGCTGAGCCTGCCGCGGTGGGCCATCCCGAGGACGACCTCCTCCGCGCCGGCTCGGTAGGAGAGGGTGATCAGCTCGTCAAGCATCGGGACGACGGCGTCCAGGCCCTCGATCGTGAAGATCTTCTGGCCCAGGTAGGCCTTCTCGATGAAGCGCTCGAACTCGAAGACGTCGACCAGCCGCTCGAGCAGACGGCGTTTCTCGTCGTCGGTGAGCGGTTGGCGGTGGGCGCCGGTCTCCACCATCTCGCGCAGCCAGGTGCGCTGCTGATGGGAGGAGAGGTGCTCGAACTGGTAGGCGATCGTCCCGCAGTAGGCGTCGCGCATCCGAGGGAGCACCTCGAGCAGGGTCTCGCCGGGGACCCCTATCCGCAGGATCGAGGCGGGGATTCGCGCCATCAGCTCCGGCGTCAGGTCGAGGTTCTCGGGCTGGATCGCCGGGTCTCCCTTCGGCTCGCGTCCGAGCGGGTCGAGCCGGGCGGCAAGGTGACCGTGGGTCCGGTAGCCCTTGAGCAGCGAGGTGGCGGCCTGCACCGCCTGCAGCAGCTCCTCGTCGGGCTGAGCCGTCGTCGGGGCGGTAGCTGAAGTCCCCCCGAGAGGGGGGGCGGAGGCGGAGGCCGGATGGGCGGCGGTAATTGGCGCCGCGTCCACACCGACGTCTCCCGCCACCTGCTCATAGAAGTTGTCCTCGCCGTGCAGCAGCTGGTCGATCCGGCGCAGGAAGGCGCCGGACTCGGCGCCCTGGATCACGCGGTGGTCGTAGGTGGAGGTCAGGGTCAGCGTTTTCGAGACCCCGAGCTGGCGCAGCCTGTCGGGCGACGCGTGCGCCCACTCGGCTGGGTAGGTGATTGCCCCGGCGGCGATGATCGCGCTCTGTCCCTTCATCAGCCTGGGGACCGAGGCAACCGTGCCGATCCCGCCGGGGTTGGTCAGCGAGATGTTGGTTCCCTGGAAGTCGTCCGGGGTCAGCTTGCTCTCCCGCGTCTTCGTGATCAGGTCCTCGTAGTAGGAGTGGAAGGCCCCGAAGTCGAGTCCATCGGCGCCCTTGATCGCCGGGACCATGAGGCTGTGGGAGCCGTCCTTGCGCTCGATGTCGACCGCGATGCCGAGGTTGACCGGAGCGCCTTCGATCGCGAACGGCTTGCCGTCGCGCTCCTCGTAGGTGCGGGTCATCACAGGCCATTCCTTGGCCGCTTGGACGATCGCCCAGGCGATCAGGTGGGTGAAGGAGACCTTCATCCCGCGGTCCTTGAGCACCGCGTTCAGCGCCTTGCGCTTGGCGTCGAGCACGTCGACCGCCACCGTGCGCAG
>JBBDYO010000053.1:0-11803 GCA_040901495.1 Solirubrobacterales bacterium | reverse complement strand
GGGGGTCGGGACTTCGCGACTCTCGTTCATCGCCTGCGCCAGCATTCCCGCCGGCCCCCGCAGCGCCTTCGCCTCTCCGGCCGAAGCGGGCGCAGCCCCGTCCCCATTAGCCGCAGCCAGCACATCCCCCTTAGTCACCTTCGATCCTGGCCCGCTCGCGGCGATTCCGCCGAGGTCAACTCCCAGTTCCTGCGCGACGCGACGAGCCACCGGAGTCGCTCTGACGTCCTGGGAGTCGCCCTTGGTCCCGTCGGTGGTTCCAGTGGTCTCACCCGCGGGTGGCGTGGAGGAGGGGACGTCGCCCGCAGCCTGCGAGGACGACGTGCCCTCCTGCGCGACAGGACCCGCGGTCGAGCCGTTGGAACCCTCGCCGGAACCACCGTCCTCGCCAGGTTCCATTTCAGCCAGCGGCGCCCCCACTGGCACTTCATCGTCTACAGAGACCAGAAGCTTGGTGATGACCCCAGCAGTGGGCGCCGGCACCTCGGCATCGACCTTGTCGGTCGAGACCTCGACGACCGTATCGCCCTCGTTGACGAAGTCGCCCTCGGCCACGTGCCATTCGAGCACGATCCCCTCAGTGACCGACTCGCCCATCTCCGGCATCTGAATCTGCACGGTCGCCGTTTGCGCCATTCGTGGATTGAGTGTATGAAACAGAGGTGAACTACTTCGTTACCGGAGCGACCGGGTTCATCGGTCGCAACCTCGTCGAGCGGCTTCTCCAGCGCGAGGGGACGGTCTACGCGCTGGTTCGGGCGGGCTCGCGGGGGCGCCTCGAGGAGCTGCGCACCGCCTGGGGAGCGGATGGAGCGCGGATCGTTCCGATCGCCGGCGACCTCTCCCAGCCCGGCCTCGGCGTCTCCGAGGAGGACATGCTGACGCTCCGCGGCGAGGTTGATCATTTCTTCCATCTGGCCGCGATCTACGACATGGGCGCGAAAGCCGAGGCCCAAGAGGTCGCCAACGTCGAGGGCACGCGCCACGCCGTGGAACTCGCTGGAGCGATCGAGGCCGGCTGCTTTCACCAGATCAGCTCAATTGCCGCGGCGGGCCTCTACAAAGGCGTCTGGCGCGAGGACATGTTCGAGGAGGCCGAAAACCTCGACGTCCATCCCTACTTCCGCACCAAGCACGAGTCCGAGCGGGTGGTGCGGGAAGAATGCGGCCGGCCCTGGCGCGTCTACCGGCCGGGGGTCGTCGTCGGCGACTCGCGCACGGGGGAGATCGACAAGGTCGACGGGCCCTACTACGTCTTCAAGCTGCTGCAGCAGATGCGCCGCGTCCTGCCGGGGTGGCTGCCAGCGGTCGGCGTGGAGGGGGGCGAGATCAACATCGTCCCGGTCGACTACGTCGCCGATGCGATCGACCACATCGCGCACCAGCCCGGCCTCGACGGCCAAGCCTTCCATCTCACCGATCCCAACCCGAAGACCGCGGGCGAGATGATCAACCTCTTCGCCAAGGTGGCGGACGCGCCGCAGGCCGCGCTTCGGCTTGGCTCCGACGTAACCGACCCGGCGACGAACCTGGTCCGCACCGGCTTGCGGCTGTTCCCGCCGGCGAAGCGGGTCGCCAACGCGGCGCTCGGCCAGCTCGGCATCCCGCCGGGAATGCTCACCTATGTCAATTACCCGACCAGCTTCGACTCGACCGAGGCCCAGCGGGCGCTGCAGGGCTCCGGCATCGAGGTGCCGCCACTTGAGTCCTACGCCGACCGGGTCTGGGACTACTGGGAGCGCACTCTCGATCCGGACCTCTTCAAGGACCGCTCGCTCTCGGGAGCGGTGCGCGGCAAGGTCGTGCTGATCACCGGCGCGTCTTCGGGGATCGGCAAAGCAGCGGCCGTCAAGGTCGCCGACGCCGGCGCGACGGTGCTGCTTGTGGCGCGCTCGGTCGAGAAGCTCGAGGAGACAAAAGCCGAGATCGAGTCCGCCGGAGGCGTCGCCCACATCCATCGCTGCGACATGGCCGACATCGAGGACATCGAGCGGATGGCCGACGAGGTGCTCGCCTACCACGGTCACGTCGACATCCTGGTCAACAACGCGGGGCGTTCGATCCGGCGCTCTGTCGCGCTCTCCTACGATCGCTTCCACGATTACGAGCGGACGATCCAGCTCAACTACCTGGGATCGCTGCGGCTGATCCTGAAGCTGCTGCCGACGATGCGCGAGCGCAAGTCGGGCCAGATCATCAACATCAGCTCGATCGGGGTTCAGACCAACCCGCCGCGGTTCTCGGCATACGTCGCCTCGAAGGCGGCCCTGGACGCGTTCAGCCGGGTGATCGCCTCTGAGGTGTTCAACGACGGGGTCCACTTGACGACGATCCACATGCCGCTGGTGCGGACGCCGATGATCGCGCCGACCCGGATGTACGACATGTTCCCGGCGATCACGCCCGAGGAGGCAGCCGAGATGATCGCCAAGGCGATGGTCGAGAAGCCGAAGAAGGTGGCGACGCGCCTCGGCAACTTCGGCGAGCTGCTCTACGCGGTCGCGCCGACCGTGAGCGACAGGATCCTCAACCAGGCCTACAAGCTCTTCCCGGAGTCCCAGGCGGCGAAGGGGAAGGGGGATGAGGCACCCGACAAGGCGCCCACCACCGAGGCCATCGCCTTCGCCCACCTGATGAAAGGCGTCCACTGGTAGCAGTTCATGGATGCTTGCCCGCAGTGTGGCGGTGCTCAGCTCAGCCAGATTGCGCCTGGATACTTCGAGTGCCACTCTCGCCGGGATGAGGACGGAACGTGCGGTCACCGGTTTCAGGTCTCCGCTGGTGGCTCGGTGATGGAGGTGTGTAGCTGCGGCACCTTCGCAATCGGGTACTGCGCCAGGTGCGGGACTCCCGTGTGTGGAGACCACAGTGGTCTACATGGCGATGAGCGGCTTTGCGCCACGCATCTGACGGGAGAGCAGCAGGCGGCGACTCGGCGCATCGCGACCGATGAAAGACAGCGAGTCGACGCATTCGACCGGCTCTTGGATTCATTCGTCGATGTCGCCCGAGAGGCGGGAAGCCCGGGCTTGACCAGATTCCGGTTGTGCCCCGACAAGGGGTGGAAGAGCCTTGCATCGGATCGGGGCTGGCTCATCTTGGGTACCCGTGGGTATGGAGAAGGCGCAGCGGCAACTCGCTATCTGCTGCCTGATCGCACCGTCACCGTGGTCCTTTACACCGTCAATTACCTAAGCACGGGGTATCAGGAGGGTCACTACGACAAGAAGCTGAGAAGGTCCAGCGGAATGAGATCCGGATTCCGGGAGCCGTTGTACATACCCGCCGACGAAAGGGCTAGGAAGCTCAGCAAGGATTGGGATGAGATCGCGGATTCGCTTGGGACGCTGGCTGCGCGGCACGAGCTCAATTGGACTGCGCCTCCGAAGCCGTCGACATGACGGCGGGGCGGAGGCTGAAGCACTGGGGGTGGGGGTATGAGGACCAGACCCCTTCTCGGAAGGAGCTCGAGGAGGCCGCGGCTGGGATAAGGGAGCGGCTCGGGTTCGGGGGTGAGCCGGAAGAGCCGGTGCCTTTCGACTCGGTCGAGCTCCGGCCATCGAGGCTGAAGGCGCCCGCGGACCTCGGCGACCTGTTCTCGGACGATAAGTACGAGCGGGTGAGTCGCACGCTGGGGAAGGCCTACCGGGACGTGGTGCGGGGGTTCCGCGGCCAGTTCGAGAACCCGCCGGATCTCGTCGCCTTCCCGCGCGACGAGTCCGAGATCGAGGTGGTGTTGAGCTGGTGCGAGGCCGAGGGGGCAGCGGTGGTCCCGTTCGGGGGTGGGACCAGCGTCGTCGGCGGGATCGAGGGACGGCTCGGCGAGCGCCCGTTCGTCTCACTTGACCTGCGCCGCTTGGATCGGGTGCTGGAGGTCGACGCGATGTCGCTGGCCGCCCGCATCCAGGCCGGGGCCACCGGGCCAGGGCTGGAAGAGCAGTTGCGCGAGCACGGGCTCACCCTGCGCCACTTCCCGCAGTCCTTCGAGTACTCGACGCTCGGCGGCTGGGTGGCGACCCGGGCCGGCGGCCACTTCGCCACCCTCTACACCCACATCGACGACCTGGTCGAGTCGGTGCGGGCGATCGGCCCGCGGGGGACCTGGGAGAGCCGGCGGCTGCCGGGATCGGGCGCCGGTCCCTCGCCCGACCGGATGCTGATTGGCTCGGAGGGCATCCTCGGGGTGATCGCTGAGGCCTGGGTTCGGGTCCGCCCCCGGCCCAAGTTCAAGGTCTCGTGTGGAGTCGAGTTCGACGACTTCCTGGCGGCGGCGCGGGCGGTCCGCGAGATATCCCAGGCGGGCCTGCACCCGGCGAACTGCCGCCTGCTCGACGCGTTGGAGGCGGAGACCACCGGTGCCGGCTCGGGCGATAAGCACCTGCTGGTGCTGGGCTTCGAGTCGCCGCACCACCCGGTCGAGGCGTCGATGGAGGTGGCGCTGGAGATTGCCCGCGAGCACGGCGGCGTTCCCGGCGAGGTCCGCGGCGGGGGAGGCGAGGGCTCCGACGCCGTCGGGGCTTGGCGCAACGCGTTCTTGCTGGCGCCCTACCTGCGCGACACCTTCGTCGCCTGCGGCGTGCTGTCGGAGACCTTCGAGACCGCGATCACCTGGGACCGGTTCGAGGAGTTCCACGCCGGCGCGATGGAGGCCGCGCGGAGCAAGGTGGCCGAGGTCTGCGACGCCCCGGTTGAGGGCCCCGGCGCCCCGCGGATCAGCTGCCGCTTCACCCACGTCTACCCCGACGGGCCCGCCCCCTACTTCACGGTGATGGCGCCGGCGGTGCGCGGCGGTGAGGTCGAGCAGTGGGACGAGATCAAGGCCGCCGCCTCCGAGGCGGTGATCGAGGGCGGGGGGACGATCACCCACCATCACGCCGTCGGCCGCGACCACCGACCTTGGTACGACCGCCAGCGGCCGGGACCGTTCGCCGCCGGCCTGCGCGCCGCCAAGGCTGAGCTGGATCCAGCTTGCATGCTCAATCCTGGCGTTCTGATCGACCCTTAGCGGCGCTACCCTTTCGCGACGCGCTTTGTGCCGCGCCACTCCTCATGGGGACCATCACCTCCGAACAGCCAGCCGTGCAGCCCGCGTCCACGCAGGCCAGCCTCGACGAGCCGGTCGTGCCACGACGCTCGCCGCTGAGGGCGGCGATCAAGACAGGGCGCCCGCAGGAGTGGATCAAGAACGTCTTCGTCTTCGCTGGCCTGCTGTTCTCGGGCAAGTTCAACGATCCCAGCGCGGTAATTGAGGCGACCCTTGCCTTCGTCGCCTTCTGCGGGATCTCAAGCGCCGGCTACTACGTCAACGACCTGATCGACATCGAGCTCGATCGCAAGCACCCAAAGAAGCGCTTCCGCCCGCTGGCCGCCGGCGAGCTGTCTGAGCGCAGGGCAAAGACGATCGCCCCGCTGCTCGCGATCTCCGCGATCGCCATCGCCTTCGCGACGGTGAACTGGGAGGTCGGCGTGATGGTGGTCGGGTACGGGATCGCCCAGATGGCCTACAGCCTCGGCCTCAAGCAGATCGTGATCGTCGACGTGATGACCCTGGCCGGCCTTTTCATCCTCAGGGTCGCCGCCGGCGCCAGCGCCGTCGACGCCCACGCATCGGAATGGCTGCTGCTCTGCACCGGCATGATCGCCCTCTTCCTCGGCTTCACCAAGCGCCGCCAGGAGGCGGTCTCCGAGCTGCACGAGGGCACCAGCAGCCGCCCCGTGCTGGAGCACTACTCGCTGCCGTTCCTCGATCAGATGGTCGCCCTGGTCACGACCGGCACCGTGATCAGCTACTCGATCTACGCGGTCGACTCACCGCTTGTCGGCAACGAGATGATGTGGACGATCCCGCCGATGGTCTACGGGATCTTCCGCTACCTCTACTTGATCTACGACCGCGCCGACGACCGCTCGATTGCCGCCATGGTCTCCAAAGACAAGGGCATGATCGCCGCCGCCGCCGCCTTCGTCATCACCGCCTTCGCCGTGCTCTACGTCTTCCACTAGGGGGCGACGTCCATCCCCGATGGGGCACCTTCCATCAGGTAGAAACGGGTGCGGGCGAGCTCCTCGCCGTTGATTTGGACGACGACGGCGTGTGGGCCCGAGGTCTCGAAGTAGGCGGACGCACCGATTGACATCACGAGCCGCTGGTCATGCCCCGCGGGCATGCCGACGGGCCGGCCGGTCTCGAAGCTGGCACTCAGGCCCTCCCCGAGCTCGTTTCCGTCGGGGTCGTGGATGCCGATCTGGAGCTCGTGCTGGCTGTTGGTCTCGTTCCATCCGACGTCGATGCCGAGGCCGATGTTGAAGTGCCACTCGTGAGGGATCTCCGGCAGCCAGAGGGCGTTCCAGCCGCCGCCGTTCAGGTAGAGCTTGCCGTTGACGGCCTCGGAGTGGTCGGCGAGCAGGACGAAGGCGATGTCCATCGGTGCAGAGTATGCCCCTGCTGCCTAGTCGGACTCGACCGGGAGGTCGGAGCGGAGCTCGACCTTGCCGCCGCGGTGGAACTGGAGGTCGATCGTCTCGTTCTTGCGGTAGGTGCCGAACAGCCCCAGGTACATCGCCAGCCAGCGGCCGGTGCCGACCTTCTCCTTGACGATCTGCCGGGTGAAGACGATCTCGCCCTCCCCGACCTCGTAGTCGGCGCCTTCGCGCTGCTCGATCCCGTTGATGAAGACCGAGTAGGGAGCTTCGGCGCCGGCCGGCAGCTTCACCCGCCGCCCGGCCGCGTAGCTGCCCTTGGGAATCTCGGTTGTCTCCTCGTCGGTCTTCATCATTGGGCCGCGCGGGGCGCTTTCCTCTCTCTATGCGAGAGCAAAGCGCCCAGGCCGGTCATCGCGCGCTGCGCTCCAGAGTCTCGCGCACCAGGTCGAACGGCGTTTCGTGTTCGGTCGGGTCCAGCTCCTCGCGCCGGACGCCGCCCCGATAGGGGACGAAGGTCCCGTTGCCTCTCACGTCGACCCCGGCGACCGCCTTGCGCAGCAGGCTCCCGCCGGAGAGCTGCAGTCGCGCCTGCACCTGGTCCTCGGGCCCGAAGTCGCGCAGCATCGACACCGCCTTCGTTGGCCCCTCCGCTCGAATGTCCAACGCCTGCCGCCGCATCTCCGCCACGGCCTCGCCCAGATCGTCAAAGCTCCGATGCTCCACATTGGACCCCCGCCGCACGGTCAGCTTCCAAGCGCCCATCGGCGCAGCGTACGGCTAGGCGCCGCGGCGGGGGCGCTTGGGGCGTTTGGCCGGCGGCCCGACGATTTTCTCGGGCCCCTCGCGCTCCTCAACCGGGACGTAGTCGCGCTGGCGGTAGCCGGTGTAGATCTGGCGCGGCCGGGAGATCTTCTGCTCGGGGTCGTCCTTCATCTCCATCCACTGGGCGATCCAGCCCGCGGTGCGGGGGATGGCGAAGATCACGGTGAACATCTCGGTCGGGATCTCCAGCGCCTCGTAGATGATCCCCGAGTAGTAGTCGACGTTGGGGTAGAGCTTGCGCGAGGTGAAGAACTCGTCGTCGAGGGCGCGTTTCTCCAGCTCGCGGGCGATCTCAACCAGCGGGTTGTACTCGGTCGCCTCGAAGACCTCATCCATGTGCTGCTGGATGATCCGCGCCCTCGGGTCGTAGTTTTTGTAGACCCGGTGGCCGAAGCCCATCAGTTTCTCCTCGCGGCTCTTGACCCGCTCGAGGAAGTCGGGGATGTTCTCGACCGACTCGATCCGCCGCAGCATCCGCAGCACGGCCTCGTTGGCGCCGCCGTGCAGTGGCCCGTAGAGAGCCGCGACACCCGCCGCCACTGCGGAATAGGGGTCGACGTCGGAGGAGCCGACGCCGCGCACGGCGTTGGTGGAGCAGTTCTGTTCGTGGTCGGCGTGGAGGATGAAGAGCACGTCGAGCGCCTTTGAGAGAGCCGGCTTCGGTAGGTGCTTGACTTCGGTCTTCTTGAACATCATCGAGAGGAAGTTCTCGGCGAAGTTGAGGTCGTTGTCGGGGTAGACGTAGGGCAGCCCCATGTTGTGGCGGTAGGAGAAGGCGGCGAGGGTCGGCACCTTGGCGATCAGTCGCGTCGCCGCCATGTAGCGCTCTTCCGGGTCTTCGGTGGCCTTGGCGTCGGGATAGAACGTCGAGAGCGCGCCGACGCCGGCGAGCAGCATCCCCATCGGGTGGGCGTCGTAGCGGAAGCCCTCGAAGAACTGCTTCAGGTCCTCGTGGACGTAGGTGTGGTGGGTGATGTCGAAGGTCCAGCGGTCGAGCTGGGGCCCGGTCGGCAGCTCGCCGAAGATCAGCAGGTAGGCGACCTCGAGGAAGGTCGAGCGCTCGCAGAGCTGCTCGATCGAGTGGCCGCGGTGTTCGAGGATGCCGGCGGCGCCGTCGATGTAGGTGACCGAGGAGCGGCAGGACGCGGTGTTGGTGAAAGCCGGGTCGTAGGACATCAACCCGAAGTCGTTCTCGGAGACTTTGATCTGGCGCAGGTCCATTCCGCGCACCGTCCCGTCCTCGATCGGCAGCTCGTATGTCTTGCCGGTGCGGTTGTCGGTGACGGTCAGCGACTCCGAATCGGCGGCGCTGACGCCCGGGGCGTTCGCGTCTTTGGTCTGCTGCTCGGTGGCCATCGCCCCTCCTTCGAAGCTCTTGTCAAGGAGCCGCCAGTATCGCAGTTCGGGAATTCCGCCCCGCTGCCGATTTGGGAACGCAAGCGGCTATTCGGCGGTGGTCGTGAGACCCTCGAACTGGGTCATTCCCCGCAGCGTCTCGAAGCGCTCGTCGATCTCCTCGCGGCTGAGGCGAGTGACCCGCTCAGTGCCGAACTCCTCGACGTTGAACGAGGCGAGGACGGTGCCGTAGCCCATCGCCCGCCGCAGGTGGGCCTCGTCGAGCTCTCCGTCCTGGGCGTCGAGGTAGCCGAAGAAGCCGCCGGCGAAGCTGTCGCCGGCGCCGGTCGGGTCGCGCACGTCCTCGAGCGGGAAGCCCGGCAGCGCGAAAAAGCCCTCCTCGGTGAAGAGCGCCGCGCCGTACTCGCCCTGCTTGGCGACAACGGCGCGAGGCCCCAAGGCCATCAAGGCGCGGGCGGCGCGGGCGAGGTTTGACTCGCCGGTCAGCTGGCGGATCTCGGCATCGTTGAGGATCACGCAGTGGACCTCGGCGATCGCCGCGAGCAGTGAGTCCTTGGCGGTGTCGATCCAGAGGTTCATCGAGTCCAGGGCGCAAAATCGCATCCCCGGCCCGCATTGGGCGCGGACCTGTCGCTGCAGGTCGGGCTGGATGTTCGCCAGGAAGAGGGAGTCGGCTTCCTTCGAGGCCTGCGAGAGCTTCGGCTCGAACTCGCCGAAGACCCCGAGCTGGGTGTCCTCGGTGTGGGCGACGTTGAGGTCGTACTCGTAGCGGCCGCGCCAGAAGAACGACTGCCCCCCCTCGACGCGCTCGATGTCGTCGGTGAGCACCCCGCGCTTCTCCAGTACCTCGAACTCGGCGGCCCCGAAGTCGTCTCCGACCGGGCCGACAGGCCGCACCTCGGTGAAGAAGCTGGCCGCGAGCGAGAAGTGCACGGCGGCCCCACCGAGCATCCGCTCGCGCTCCCCGAACGGGGTGCGGACGGCATCGAAGGCGATGGACCCGACAACGGTCAGCGACATGCGGCGAACAGTATCCGTAGGATCGCCAGCATGACGAGACGGCTCCCCATCCTCATTCTTGTTGTGATCGTTGCGGTTATCGCGGCCGTTCCGGCCTTCGCAGCGCCGACGCAGGTGGCGCCAAAGCTGGATCAGCGCTCGATGGTCCGCGCCCTTGCCAAAGCGCGTCTCGCCCTGCTCACCGCCCGCTCGGCAAAGGCCGAGTCGCGCCGCGCCGCGCGCACCGCGCAGGCCGCGGTCAACACCGCGACCGACGCGAAAAACACCGCGACGACCACCCAGGCGACGTTCGAATCGACGCGCATCCAGTCCGCCTCCGCAGCGGGGAGCGTTGTAACCGAATCCGAAACCTTCACGCAGCTGCCCGGCGGCCCAAGCGTCACCGTGACCGTGCTGTCGTCAGGGCTGATTGAGGTCTGGGCGCAAGCGACGATGTCGGAACCCGGCGCAGTGTCCCTCTACGAGGATGGCCAGCAAATGCCGGGTCAAGCCGAAGAATGTGGGCCTGAAGAAGTTGACGGCGCGCTTTTCGCCGGTTTCCTATTCGGGCCGGGTGACGTCACTGTTGGCACGCCCGCCTCAGTTGGGTTTTGTGGCACCGAAGGTGCGCCAGGTTCGGTCTTGTTCCAGACGACCCCCGGCACACACACCTATGAACTTCGCTACGAGGTATGCGGCTGCGGGCCCACCGAAGTCACTTTCTCCAAACGCCTATTGCGTGTTGCCCCGCGTCTCTAAGGCATGAAGGCGGTTCAGATAGAGGAGTTCGGCGGGCCGGAGGTGCTCCGGCACGTCGAGTTGCCGGACCCGGAGCCGGGCGAGGGCGAGGTCCTGATCGAGGTCGCGCGCAGCGGCATCAACTTCGCCGACACGCACGCGACCCGCAACGACTACCTCGCTGAGCAGGCGCTACCGATGGTCCCCGGCGGCGAGGTCAGCGGTCGCACCCCGGACGGCCGCCGCGTCGCGGCGCTGCTGATGAACGGTGGCTACGCGGAGAAGGTCGCGGCCCACGAGGCCGTCCTGATCCCTCTCCCCGACGAGGTCGACGACGACCAGGCAGCCGCGCTCTTGCTCCAGGGCTTGACGGCGATGGCACTGGTCCAGCGCTGTGCCCGGATCGAGGAGGGCGAGACGATCCTGATCGAGGCCGCGGCCGGTGGCACCGGCACGCTCGCGGTGCAGCTCGCCAAGCGGGCCGGCGCCAAGGTGATCGGCCTCGCCTCCAGCGAGGAGAAGCGGGCACTGGTCGAGCGGCTCGGCGCCGACGCCACGGTGGACTCCCGCTCCGAAGACCTGAAGGAGGCGATCCTCGAGGCCAACGGCGGCGAGCGGGTAGACGCCGTCCTCCACATGAGCGGTGGCGACGCTTTCGACGCTGAGCTGTCGGCGCTGGCACCGCTGGGGCGGATGGTCGTCTTCGGCATCGCCTCGCGTGAACAGCGCGAGATCTCGACCGCCGCCCTGCTGCGCGGCTCCAAGTCGGTGGTCGGCTTCTGGCTCGTCCACCTGCTGGCCCGCCGCGACCTCGCCGCTCCGATGATCGGCGAGCTACTCGGGGCGGTTGCCACCGGCGAGGTTGAGGTGACGGTCGGCGAGGTCTACCCGCTCTCGGAGGCCGCCCGCGCCCACGAAGACCTGATCGCCCGCCGCACCTCGGGCAAGCTTCTTCTGGACCCGTCTAAGTGACTGCCTTCAAAGACCTCGGGCTCTCTCCCGACATTCAGCAGGCCCTCGACGAGCTCGGCTTCGAGGACCCGACACCGATCCAGGAGCAGGCGATCCCGGAGCTGCTCGGCGGCCACGACGTAATCGGCCAGGCGCAGACCGGGACCGGCAAGACCGCCGCCTTCGGGCTGCCGATGCTGCAGTACCTCGACCCGGCCGACGCCGAGGTGCAGGCGGTCGTCCTCACCCCGACCCGCGAGCTCTGCATCCAGGTGACCCAGGCGCTGCGCGCCTACGCCGAGCACCTCGACGTCGAGATCGTCGCCGTCTTCGGCGGCGCCCCGATCAAATCGCAGCAGGCCCAGCTGCGGGCGGGCGCCCAGGTCGTCGTCGCCACGGTGGGGCGGATGATGGACCTGATGTCGCGGCGTTCGCTGGTCCTCACCGCAGCGCGCTACATCGTCCTCGACGAGGCCGACGAGATGCTCGACCTCGGCTTCATCGAGGACGTCGA
>JBBDYO010000052.1:0-22931 GCA_040901495.1 Solirubrobacterales bacterium | reverse complement strand
TGGCGGAGTGGTTACGCAGCGGCCTGCAAAGCCGTTTACACCGGTTCGATTCCGGTGGGCGCCTCTAACCCTCCCGGCCTAACTTTCGGCTCTCTAGAGCCGAAAACTCCTCATTTAAAGATCGCCAGCGAATTTGCGTTGTGTCGGAAATCCGACATAAGACTCTGGCACGACTATGGCACCAACTATGGCACCAGTCCGAGTATTTGCCGGGGGGATGCAGCCGTTTTGATGTCGAGTGCCTTGTGAGTTCCTAGCTGAGGGCGTCCGCCAAGGCACGGACAATCCCGTTGATGCTCTGCCAGCTCACCGGACAGCCCCACCGCCTCTTTTGGATGCGGTCGGCTTGGTGGTGTGCCGATTGCCGGCAGAAGATCGAGAGCTGCTGCGAGGGCGGTGGCTGCCCGTCGATCGCTGAGGCTCAGCTTGTGCATAGGGACGATGGCATCCGGGCAGAGGGACCAGGCAAGCAAGAGGCTGCATAGCCGCTGGTCAGGCTTGCTGCGGCGCCATTTCGGGCTGTTCTCGCAATACTGCGGACTTGACTCGCGAAGAGATCACAGTACGTCCGTGTCAGGTGCAGGACGCGCCGGCTGTCTTGGAGCTTTGGTCACAGGCGCGGAGCGAGCACGCGAGCACGGCCGATCGCATAGAGGACGTCGAGCGCCTGATCGTCGACTCTCCGGCCACTCTCCTGGTAGCCGAGCGGGACACTGAGATCGTCGGCGCGTTGATCGCCGCTTGGGACGGATGGCGAGGGAACATGTATCGGCTGGCTGTGTGGGACGGGCATCGGCGGGAGGGCATTGGCATTGCGCTGACACGCGCCGGCGAGAAGTATCTGCGTGACTGCGGTGCCCGCCGGGTGACCGCGCTGGTCGCCTTCGAGGATGAGGTAGCGGGACCGTTCTGGGACTCCGCCGGCTATCCGTTGGACCACGACATAGGCCGACGAGTCCGCAACTTGTAACCCGGAGGCTTTTGGAGTGGCGTCGCCGTTCAGCCTGCAGAACGGATAAGGGGCCCCCGTAGGGGCCCCTCTGTTCCCGAAGGACGTGCCACCAGCGAAGCTTGTTCCTCTGGCTCGTCAGTCCTTAAGTCTAAGACGGTTCAAAGTCGCGATTCGGGACTCTAGATTGATAAACACTGGATGAGTCAAAAAGTTGCACACACTGCATCGGCCATTGCAGCAGAGAGCTTTATCCCCAGTAGTGGGGTTTCCGCAGCATTCGCTGGGGGTTCCCGCAAACCCCAGATCTCGTCGCCTCGCTGCTAGATTCAGGGTCCCGGGCGCTTAGCTCAGTTGGGAGAGCACCACCTCGACAAGGTGGGGGTCACTGGTTCGAGCCCAGTAGCGCCCATTTGATTCCGGGCCGTCTAGGCTCCTCGCCTCGTGATCGCAACCTATGCAGCCGTGCTGGCCGTGTGCGGGGCTTCGCTGGCGATTGGGCAGGCGGCGATTGCGCTCTGTGGTATCCGCCGCTGGTCGTGGCTCTCGCCCGCGGTCGGGCTGGCGCTGCTCTGCGCGATCTGCTGGGGGACGGTGCGGCTGCCCGGAGATGGGACGGTGCCCGCAGTCCTCGTTCTCCTGCTGAGCATAGGGGCCGTGCTCTATCTCAAGGGGCGAGTCGAGGATGGGAGGGAGGCACTGGTCGCGGGTTTGCCGGTCGCGCTCGCCGCGCTCGCCGCCGCCTCGATCCCGTTTGCCGTGGAGGGCCATTTCGGCATCCTCGGCACGAGCCTCAACCCCGACATGTCCCAGCACCTGCTGGCCACCGATCGCCTCGCCCACGGCGAGGGCGGTCAGCTGCTGAACCAGGGCTATCCACTGGGGCCGCACGCCGTGGTGGTCTCCCTCAGCGCGGGCCTCGGGATCGGCTTGGTCCAGGGCTTCAGCGGTCTTACGGTTGCCGTGGCCGTCCTTGCCCCGCTGGCCGCTCTTTCGGCTTTCTCTGAGCACCCACCTCTGCGCCGCACGGCAGCGGCCCTCTTGGTGGGCCTCCCATATCTGGTCGCCTCGTACTTCGGCCAGGGCGCTTTCAAGGAGACGATGCAGGCCCTCTTCGTGCTCGCCTTCGTGCTGTCCCTGCGGGAGACATCTCAAGGCCCCTGGCGGGGCTTGCCCTTGCGCTTCGTCCCGGCGGCCCTGATCGCCGTCGGCAGCGTCTACGTCTACAGCTTCCCCGGCCTGATCTGGCTGGTAGGTGCCCTGCTGATCTGGCTGGCGCTGGAGCGCCGAGTCCCGCTACGCCCCCTGCTTCTCGCCTTCATCGTTTTCCTGGTCGGCGCGCTTCCCGAGCTGGGGCGGATGATCGACTTCCAGCGCTTCGAGACCTTTGATCCCGATGGCCCCGGGCTCGGCAATCTGTTCGGCCAGCTCTCACCTTTCACAGCGCTGGGGATCTGGCCCTCCGGCGACTATCGCCTTGCGCCCGGTGACGGCATGGCCCCGGCGTTCGCCTACTACTTCGGTGCCGCGTTCGCTGCCCTGCTGTTGCTCTACGGGCTCTCTCGCTGCATAAGGACCCGTGAGTCCGCGGTCCTCGCCGCGGCGGCGGCGGCCGCGGGCGCCTATGCGGCCGCCCGGGCGGGCGGGACCCCTTACACCGCGGCAAAGGCACTCGAGATCGCGGCGCCCCTGGTCACGCTGGCGATCTTGCTGCCGTTGCTGCGCCGCCCGGTCGCCGTCCTTTACATCCTCGCCGCGGGCGGCTGCTCGTTGCTGGCCCTCGCCAACGGGCCCGTCGGCCCCACGTCCTACTCGCCGGCCCTGACCGGCTTACGGCCCCTGCTCGAGCGCGATGCAACCTTGGTGCTCGCCTCAGACCGCCTGCTGACCGAGGAGCACGGCACCCCGTACCTCGCCTGGGAGCTGAGGGGCGGGCGGGTGTGCATCGCCTCCGAGGACTCCGCTGGGGACTCGCCGCCCCCAGGCGTCCGCTTCGTGGTCGTGCGCGGAACACCCGAGCAGCCTCCCTTCTCGGGGCTACGGGTCCGTCGCCTCGCCTCGCCCTACGTGCTCTGGGAAAAGACGGCGCCGGTGCGCGGGCCCAGCCCATGCCCGCTGATCGCCGTCCGTCAGGCGCGCCAGGGACCGGCGGGCTGAATCTGTCGACGACTTTTGGACCCCCCAGGGTCCTCAACTCGTCGACAGATTTTCTTGCGCGGACCCGTTGAGCTTGCGCGGATCCCCGTTGAGCCGTGGATAGCATGGCTCCATCGAGGCGACCACCAAAATCACCGTCAAGCTGCCGGACGGCAAAGCGCTGGAGTTGAGCGGAGGAGCCACCGGTGCCGATGCCGCCGCCGCGATCGGCCCAGGGCTGGCGAAGGCCGCGCTGGCGATCCGCGTCGACGGTGAGCTCTGCGACCTCTCTGCCGCCCTCCCCGACGGCGCCGAGATCGCGATTCTCACCGACCGCGACCCCGAGGCGCTGGCGCTGATCCGCCACGACGCCGCCCACGTCATGGCCGAGGCCGTGCAGGAGCTCTACCCGGGGACGAAGGTGACGATCGGGCCGGCGATTGACAACGGCTTCTACTACGACTTCGACTTCCCGGACGAGGTGACGATCACCGACACTGACCTGGAGGGGATCGAGGTAGCGATGCGCGCCCACATCGACGCCGACGAGGAGTTCTCGCGTCGCGACGTCCCGGTCGCCGAGGCAATCGAGATCTTCAAAGGGCAGGGTGAGGAGTACAAGGTCGAGCTGATCGAAGACCTGGTCAGCAAAGAAGGCGTGGAGACCGTCTCCCTCTACCGCAACGGCCCCTTCGAGGACCTCTGCCGCGGCCCCCATGGCCCCTCCACAGGACGGATCAAGGCGATCAAGCTCAACTCGGTTGCCGGTGCCTTCTGGCGTGGCGATGAGAACCGCCCGATGCTGACGAGGATCTACGGCACCGCCTTCTTCTCCAAGAAGGACCTAGAGGAGCATCTGGAGCGGATCGAGCAGGCAAAAGCGCGGGACCACCGCCGGCTCGGCCCTCAGCTCGGGCTCTTCATGCTGCGCGGAGAGGCGCCGGGGATGCCGTTCTGGCTCGCCAACGGCACCACGCTGCTGCGCCTGATCGAGGCCGAGGTCCAGCAGCAGCTGCGCAAGCGCGACTACTCCGAGATCAAGACGCCCCACATCATGGACGTCGAGCTCTGGGAGCGCTCCGGCCACCTGGAGAACTACCGCGAGAACATGTACTTCACGCGGGCGGGCCAGTCGGAGGAGTCGGACAAGAAGCCCTCGCAGCCGGGGCGCGAATACGCGATCCGGCCGATGAACTGCCCCGGCGCCTGCCTCGTCTACGGCTCCGAGCGCCACTCCTACCGCGAGCTGCCGCTGCGGATGGCCGAGTTCGGCCAGGTCTCGCGTGCCGAGCGGGAGGGGGTGCTGCACGGGCTGCTGAGGGTCCGCGCCTTCACCCAGGACGACGCCCATGTCTACTGCACCGAGGAGCAGATCGCCGACGAGGTCGCCGACATCTGCGAGGCGATCGACGAGCTGTATGCGCGATTCGGGTTCGACGACGTCAAGGTGGAGCTCTCGACCCGCCCGGAGAAGGCGATCGGCACCGACGAGCAGTGGGAGAAGGCGGAGGCGGCCCTGACCGAGGCGCTCGAGCGCCAGGGCCGCGAGTACGATCTGAACCCGGGCGACGGGGCCTTCTACGGGCCGAAGATCGACTTCCATGTCACCGACGCCCTTGGGCGCTCCTGGCAGTGCGGCACCTGCCAGCTCGACTTCTTCATGCCCGAGCGCTTCGACCTCAGCTACACCGATGCCGATGACCAGCAGCGCCGCCCGGTGATGATCCACCGGGCCCTGCTCGGCTCGATGGAGCGCTTCGCCGGGATCCTGATCGAGCACCACGCCGGTTGGTTCCCGGCCTGGCTGGCGCCAGTGCAGGCGATCGTGCTCCCGGTCGCCGATCGCCACGTTGGCTATGCCGACCGCGTCTGCGCCGAGCTCCGCGACGCCGGCATCAGGGCAGAGGTCGACGAGCGCTCCGATTCGATGGGCAAGAAGATCCGTGACGCCGAACAGGGCCGCTACCCCTACATGCTGGTCGTCGGGGACAAGGAGGAAGAGGCCGGCACGATCGCGCTGCGCTCCCACGAGGAGGGGGAGCTGGGGGCGATTGGGGTTGCCGAGTTCGTAGCTCGGGTCAACGGTGGGGAGCCAGGCTGATCCTGCCTGGTGAGGATGCGGATCTGTCTCTATACTGCGATCAGTTGACTGAAGGCACCTCAAACACCCCGCGCCGCTGAGCGTCCCGTGCCTTCGTCCCTATCTCGTCCTCTTAATGGTCCACCTCTCCTCTAGCTAGTGCCGGTCCCGCGTAGGTTCGATCGGCGCCCTCCGGAGCGCGACACAACGCGAATCAACGAAAGGATTCGCGTCGCTCAGGTCCGCCTGATAGGCGCCGACGGCGAGCAGCTTGGGGTGGTCGACATAGCCGAGGCGCTGAAACGCGCCCAGGAGGCCGACCTCGACCTGGTCGAGGTGGCCCCGAACTCCAAGCCCCCGGTGACCCGCCTGCTCGACTACTCGAAGTACAAGTACGAGCAGGAGCAGAAGCAGAAGGCCGCCCGCAAGCACCAGCAGCAGGTCAACGTTCGGGAGATCAAGTTGCGCCCGAAGATCGCGAACCATGACTACGAAACGAAGAAGGGCCACGTCGAACGCTTCCTGCGCCACCAGGACAAGGTCAAGATCACGATCATGTTCCGCGGCCGTGAGCAGGCGCACCCAGAGCGTGGCCGGGCCCTGCTGCAGAGGCTCGTCGAGGACCTGGGCGAACTCGCCGTGGTCGAGTCCGAACCCCTCCAGGAGGGGCGCAATATGAGCATGCTGGTTGGCCCTGGCAAAGAAGCGCTCAAAGAGCAACCGGTGGCTGACGACGCCGAGACACTGCCGACTGACGCTGAGCAGAAGCCGGTCGAGGACGCCGAGCAAAAGCCGGCTGACGATGCCGAGCAAGAGCCAGCCGACGATGCCGAGCAGAAGCCGCCCGAGGACGAGTCGGGCGAGGACGCTGCCGCCGCGACCGGCTAGGGCCTCTTTTGAAACGCGCTATCGCCATCGCGGGACTGGGCGTAGCGCTTCTCTCCGTCGGCTGCGGAAGCGAGCGGGACGATAAGAGCACTGCGTGCTCCGTAAGCCCCAAGGGTCCCGCCACCATGCTGGTTTACCGGCTCCAGCCTGGTGGGGATGGCGTCGACTCTGCGGAGCAAGCGAAGACGGTTGAGATTCTCTGTGCCCGAATGCGGGCGCTCGGTGTCTCGGGCGCCGGCGTTGAGCCGGTCGGCGAGGGCAGAATTCGCGTCACTCTCTCGGAAGACTCCGGTGTCCGACGGGAGTTCGTCGAAGCACCGGGCACCCTTGGCTTCTACGACTGGGAGGCAAGCCTGATCGGTCGGGAGAGGGTGCTCGGCGGCCACCCCGGCCGACAACCTTCAGCTGCCGCCATCGCTGCCGCGGAAGCGGAATGGCGTGCCGCGGGGCGTAATCCACGCAGTCTTGAGAACGCGGCGCTTCTCGCCGCCGGCGCCTACCCGACGGTAGAGGCCGCGGTGGAGCTCGCCTCCGAAAGTGGCCCAACGGACGCAGTGGTGGTCTCCGAAGCTCCGGTTACCGAACGGGGCCTCGTTGACGAGGAGGCGGAACCGGGCTGGTACGCCCTGCGGGACGATCCGGCACTTTCGAATGAGGACATCGTCAACCCACGACAGGAAATTGACGAATTCGGTACTCCCAACGTCACCTTCGAGTTCACCGAGGAGGGCCGCAGGGCTTTCCATGAGGTCACCCGGACAATCGCCCAGCGTGGACAGCAGGGGGTGGTCGGCTCGGTGAGCCCCGAAGAAGCGGAAACGCTGTCGGGTCACTTCGCGGTCGTTTTCGACGACGAGGTCGAGGTTCGCCCGGTGGTCAACTTCGTCGACAACCCCGACGGGATCGACGGGCGGGCTGGGGCTCAGATTTCCGGGGGTTTCGAGACGGTCAAGGAGGCGAGGGAATTCGCGGCCCTGCTGGGGACCGAACCGTTGCCTGCGCCTCTTGTCTTAGTCAGCCGGCGGGGCGCCGACTAGTCCTTTTGCGCCACAGGCGTGGCTACCACGTCGGCGATCCGCGACGCGGCGTTGCCGTCCCAGAGGGGAGGCGGCTCGGGGCGCTCGACCGGACGCTCGGCCAGCGCGGCGGGGATCCCAGCGATCGCGGCCGGGTCCAGGCCGAGCAGCGTGTTGGTGCCGGCGCGGATCGTCACCGGTCGCTCCGTGTTGTCGCGCAAGGTGAAGCAGGGGATGCCGAGGTAGGTCGTCTCCTCCTGGATGCCGCCCGAGTCGGTGAGCACCGCGCCGGCGTCGGCCAGCAGCGAGAGGAAGTCGATGTAGCCGAGCGGCTCGGAGAGCAGCAGGCCGGGGTGGTCTGACTCGACCTCCTCCATCATCTTGCGGGTCCGCGGGTGGACCGGGAAGACGACCGGCATCTCCGCAGCGAGGGTCGCCAGCTGCTTCACCGTTTCGGGCAGCAGCGGGCCGTCGACCAGGGCGGGGCGGTGCAGGGTCACGAGGGCGAACTCGCTCGGCTCGACTCCGAGCTTTGTCGCCGTCCCCGCGTCCCGGAAGCGCTCCTCGAGGGCAACGAGCGTGTCGATCATCGTGTTGCCGACGAAGTGCATCCGCTCGTCGGGGATGCCCTCGGCGCGCAGGTTCTCGATCGCCTCGTCGCTGTGCAGGAAGAGGTGCTCGGAGAGCTCGTCGGCGACGATCCGGTTGATCTCCTCGGGCATCGTGCGGTCGAAGCTGCGCAGGCCGGACTCGATGTGGCCGACGGGGATCTCCATCTTGGCCGCGGTCAGGGCCGTCGCCAGCGTCGAGTTGACGTCGCCGGGCACCATCACCAAGTCGGGGCGCTCGGCTTCCAGCACCGGCTCCAGCCGCTCCATCACCCGTGCGGTCTGCGCGGCGTGGCTGCCGGAGCCGACCTCGAGCATGTGGTCGGGGGCAGGCACCCCCAGCTCCTCCAGAAAGACCTCAGACATCAGGCGGTCGTAGTGCTGCCCGGTGTGGACGATCGTGTGCCGTCCCTCCGGGAGCCGCTCCCGCAGGGCGGAGATCACCGGCGCGGTCTTGACGAAGTTCGGCCGGGTCCCGATCACGTAGACGATCCGCATCTGGGCGGCAGCGTACCTGCGCCGCCCGCCGCCTCCGACGAGCACCGGCGGTTGTCTGCTTCAATACCCGTCCCGATGCCGAAGATGAAGACCCACTCAGGCGCCAAGAAGCGGTTTCGCAAAACCGCCAAGGGCAAGCTGCGCGGACGGCGCGCTTACTCGAGCCACATCCTCGAGAAAAAGTCGCCGAAGCGTAAGCGGCGGATGGCGCGGCCCGTGGAGATCGCCAAGGCCGACGAAAAGCGGGTCCGCAGGCTGCTCGGAGGCGGAAAATGAGCCGGGTCAAGCGGTCAGTTCCCGCTCGCAAGAAGCGGCGCAAAGTGCTGAAGGAAGCGAAGGGCTACTTCGGCCGCAAGCACTCCTCCTACCGTTTCGCCAAAGAGCAGGTGCAGCGGTCCGGGATGTACGCATACCGTGACCGGCGCAACCGCAAGCGGGATTTCCGGCGTCTCTGGATCACCAGGATCAATGCCGCCGCGCGGCTCGAGGGCATGAGCTACTCGGAACTGATCCATGGCCTCAGCAAGGCCGAAGTCGAGGTCAACCGCAAGATGCTCGCCGAGATCGCGGTCAGCGATCGCGATGCGTTCCGCCGATTTGTTGAGCTAGCCCGGGAGGGTGCGGCCGCCTAGTTGCAGCCAACACTCCACTTTCCCGGGCGGGCCGTCTTTACGGCCCGCTTTTTCGTTCCAGGAGAAGATGCGACCGACCCAGAAAGAACAACGATGATTTCCAGCCCCCACAACGAGAAGCTGAAGCAGGTCCGCAAGCTGCGCGATCCAAAGCACCGCGAGCGCGAGGGGCTGTTCGTGACCGAGGGCGAGGACCTGCTCGAGGCCGGCCTCGCTGCCGGCGCTGAGCCTCGCTTCGTGCTGTCCGCGGGCGGAAGTGGGCTTGGCGGTGAGGAGGTGGAGCCGGAGCTGCTCGCCGACGTCTCCACCCTCGGCTCGGGCACGCGGGCGATCGCCGTCTGGCCGCGGCAGTGGGCCGACTCCCCCGAGCCGGTCTGCGTGTACCTCCATGGCGTTGCCGATCCGGGCAACGTCGGCGCGATCGTGCGGACGGCCCATGCGCTGGTTGGCGGCAGCGTCGTCATCGGCCCCGGCTGTGCCGACCCACACTCGCCGAAGGCAGCGCGGGCGACGATGGGCTCGATCTTCGGTCAGCCGCTGGTGCGGGCGGGGATCGACGCCACTCCGCAGCCGCGGGCGGCGCTGGTCGCCCACGGGGGAGAGGGGCTGGACGCGCTGTGCACAGCGGCGACGCTCTGCCTCGGGGCGGAGCGGGAGGGCCTCCCCGACGAGGTGCTGGCCGAGTGCGATTTCAAGGTGACGATTCCCCTGTGCCCGGGCGGCGCGGAGTCGCTCAACGTGGCCGCCGCGGCGGCCATAGCGTGCGAGCGGATATCGTCGCGCGACATGCGGGAGGCCCAGCCGGATGCTTGAGCGGATCGAAGCGATCAAGAGCGAGGCTGAGGCCACGATCGGCGCCGCGAGCGACAGCGCCGAGTTGGAGGAGCTGCGGGTCCGCTTCCTCGGTCGCAAAGCGGAGCTGACCGGGATCCTTAGGGGTATCGCCGACCTGCCGCAGGAGGAACGGGGCAAGGTCGGCGGCGGCGCCAACCGGGCGCAGAAGGAGCTCGAGGCGCTGCTCGAGCGGCGCCTCGATGAGCTGGGGGCCGCCGAGCTCGAGGGTCAGCTCGCTGGCGATCGGGTTGACGTCACGCTCCCCGGCGCCCCCGCGCGTCCCGCCGGGCACCTTCACCTGATCACCCGCACCACGCGGCAGATCGAGGACGTGATGACCGGTCTCGGCTACAGGGTGATCGAGGGCCCCGAGGTCGAGCACGACTACTACAACTTCACGGCGCTCAATCACCCGCCCGGCCACCCGGCGCGGATGCTCCAGGACACCTTCTATGTGCAGTCGGACCCCGAGGTGCTGCTGCGCACGCACACCTCGCCGGTGCAGGTCCGGGGGATGGAGACCCAGCCGCCGCCGATCTTCGTGATCATGCCGGGCAAGGTCTACCGGCGTGACTCCGATGCCACCCACAGCCCGATGTTTCACCAGGTCGAGGGCCTGGCGATCGGCGAGGGAATCACGCTCGCCGACCTCCAGGGGACCCTGGCGGAGATGCTCAAGGCGATCTTCGGTGAGAGCCGCGAGGCGCGGATGCGGCCGCATTTCTTCCCCTTCACCGAGCCGAGCGTCGAGTTCGACGTCTCCTGCTTCCAGTGCGAGGGCACTGGGAAGCTGAGCGGCGGCGAGCGCTGCAACCTCTGCAAGGGCATCGGCTGGATCGAGGTCGGGGGCGCCGGAATGGTCGACCCCAACGTGCTCGGCTTTGTCGAGGCCAACGGTTATGACCCCGAAAAGGTGCAGGGCTTTGCCTTCGGGATGGGGGTCGAGCGGATCGCGATGCTCCGTCACGGGGTCCCCGACCTGCGGCGCTTCTTCGACAACGACGTGCGGGTGCTGGAGCAGTTCTCATGAGGGTTCCGTACTCATGGCTGCGCGAGTACTGCGACCCCGGCATCGACCCGGCGGAGCTGGCCGAGCGGCTGGCGATGACCGGGACCGAGGTCGAGCGTGTGGGGACCGTCGGCCCGCCGTCCACCGAGAGCTTTGTGGTCGGCAAGGTTCTCGCGGCCGAGCCGCACCCCGACGCCGACCGGCTCCGGGTCTGCACGGTCGACACCGGCGACGGCGAGCGGACGATCGTCTGCGGCGCGCCCAACGTCGCCGCCGGCCAGACGGTGCCCGTTGCGCTGCCCGGGGCGACGATGCCGGGCGGGCAGAAGCTGGGCAAGGCGAAGCTGCGCGGCGTCGAGTCCGGCGGGATGATCCTCTCCGCCGCGGAGCTGGAGATCGGCGAGGGCGCCGACGGCATCCTCGTGCTCGACGACGGGGCCGCGCCGGGTCAGGCGCTGGCCGAGGTGCTGCCGATTGCCGAGCCCGTGCTCGAATTGGAGCTGACGCCGAACCGGATCGATTGCTTCGGCCTCTACGGCGTGGCGCGCGAGGTGCACGCGATCACCGCGGCGCCGCTCGGCCCCGAGCCGTGGGCTGAGGACGCGCCGGCTGAGGGTGACGGCGAGGTAGGGGACTTCGCCTCGGTGGCGGTTGAGGTCCCCGACCTCTGCCCGCGCTTCACGGCGCGTATCTTCACCGACGTGACGATCGGCCCCTCGCCGACCTGGCTACAGGCACGGCTGACCGGGGCGGGCCAGCGGCCGATCAACAACGTCGTCGACATCACCAACTACGTGATGCTGCTGACCGCGCAGCCGTTGCACGCCTTTGACCTCGACAAGGTCCCCGACGGTGCGCTGACCGTCCGCACCGCGGCGAAGGGCGAGAAGATGACGACCCTCGACGGGGTTGAGCGCGAGCTCGACCCGGAGACGGTGCTGGTCTGCGACCAGAACGGGCCTTCCGGGATCGCCGGAATCATGGGCGGTCAGAGCTCGGAGGTATCCGAGGGGACGACCCGGGTCCTGCTCGAGGTCGCCAACTGGAACGGCACGAACATCCTGCGCACATCCCGCCAGCTTGGCTTGCGCTCGGAAGCGTCTTCGCGCTTCGAGAAACAGCTTCATCCGGACCTCTGCCTGCGGGCCCAGCGGATCGCCTCAGGGCTGATGGTCGAGCTGTGTGGCGCGAGGCTCGTCCCCGGCACGATCGACGTTGCCGCCGAGGCTCCATCCCCGCCGAGCATCCGGCTGCGCGCCGGACAGGTCGAGGGCCTGCTAGGGATGCGGATCGAGCAGGCGGACCAAATCACCTACCTGGAGCGGCTCGGCTTCGGGGTCGATGTCGATGGCGACGACCTGGTGGTCGAGGTGCCCGCCGATCGCCACTACGACGTGACGCGCGAGGTCGACGTGATCGAGGAGGTGGCGCGCGTCCACGGCTTGGACGAGCACCTGCCCTCGACACTGCCGGGCTCCGCCGGCCAGGTCGGCGGGCTGACCCGCGAGCAGAGGCTTCGCCGTCGCCTCGAGGACGCGATGCGCGACCTCGGCTTCGACGAAGTCGTCGGCTGGAGCTTCACCGGTCCCGACCAGGCCGCTCTCCTGCGGATTCCCGAGGACGACCCCCGCTCCGGAGGCGTGGCGATCTCCAACCCACTTTCGGTGGAGCAGTCGGTGATGCGCACGACCCTGCTCGGATCGCTGCTCGACGTCGCCCGGGGCAACCTGGCGCGCGACGCCGAGCGCATCGCGCTGTTCGAGTCGGGCCGCGTCTACTTGCCCGGGGCCACTCCCGGCGATGGCCCGCTGGGCGGGGGTTTCCCGGGTGAGAGGCCGGCGCCGGTCACCGAGCCCCACCGGCTTGGCTGCCTCGCGGTGGGGCCGCTGGTGGGCAAGGCTTGGCGCGGTGGTGGTGAGCCCGCGGACTTCTTCGAGCTGAAGGGCGTCCTCGAGGGCTTGGCGGCACGGCTTGGCGTTGAGCTCGCCTTTGAGGCCCAGGAGGAGCCGTTCCTGCACCCCGGCCGGTCGGCGAGCGTGAGCATCGACGGAAGCCCGATCGGCTGGGTCGGCGAGCTGCACCCATCTGTATGCCGGGCATGGGACCTCGACGCCGCCGCCGGCTTCGAGGTCGATCTGGCCCCGCTGGTCGCTGCCGCCTCCGCGGGCGAGGAGGCCTTCGCCGACGTGACGACCTTCCCCGCCGTCTTCCAGGACCTCGCCGTGGTCGTGCCCGAGGAGGTGCCTGCCGCGCGGGTCCGCGAGGCGGTGCTGGCCGGAGGCGGTGCGCTGCTGCGCTCGGCGGAGGTCTTCGACCAGTACACCGGCGAGCAGGTCGGCGCCGACCGCAAGAGCCTCGCGCTGCGGCTGGAGTTCCGGGCCGCCGACCGCACCCTCACCGACGAGGAGGTCGCCGAGCTCCGAGGCGCGATCGTCGCCGCGCTCGAGGGGATCGGAGGGTCGATCCGTGACTGACCCGCGGACACAACCGCTTGACGGCGATCCCGCCGCGCGGGTCCTGGTCGCCGGCGCCTCCGGTTTCACTGGAGCGCTCGCCGCTGAGATCGTCTGGCGCCATCCCCGGCTCGAGCTGGTCACGATCACCTCGCGCAGCGACGCCGGTACTCGGCTCTGCGACCTCTACCCCCGCTACCGGGTGCCGCTGGAGCTGACCGAGCTCGACCTCGACTCGCTCGAGGACGTCGATGCCGCGATCGTCGCCTACCCACACGGCGCCTCCGCTCCGACCGTCGCCGCGCTGCGGGGCCTGGGAGCGCTCGTCGTCGACCTCTCCGCGGACTTCCGGCTGCGCGATCTCCCCACCTATGAGCGCTGGTACGGAGAGCACGGCGCCCCCGAGCTGCTGGAGGGCGCGGTCTACGGGCTCACCGAGCTCTACCGCGACGAGCTGCGCGAGGCGGAGCTGGTGGCGACGCCGGGCTGCTATCCGACGGCGAGCGTCCTGGCGCTTGCCCCTCTGGCCGAGAAGGGCCTGCTTTCCGATGTCGTGATCGACGCCAAGCAGGGCGTCTCCGGCGCGGGGCGGGGCGGGGGCGACGCGATGCACTACGTGACGATGGACGAGAACGCCTTCGCCTATAAGACCGAGGGGCACCGGCACCGGCCCGAGATCGAGCAGGAGCTGGCGGTGCTGGGGAACGACACACCGGTCACCTTCGTCCCACACCTGTTGCCGCTCGACCAGGGCGAGCTGACCAGCTGCTACGCGCAGACGAGCGAGCCGATCTCCAAGGACGAGGTGCAGGCGCTCTACGCCGAGCGCTACGCCGACGAGCCGTTCGTGCACATGGTCGACGGCCCGCCGGGTCTTCGCGACGTCCGCGACACCAACGAGTGCCGGGTCTACGTCACGGTCGAGGAGCGCGGCCGGGTGCTCGCCTTCTCGGCGCTCGACAACCTCTGGAAGGGCGCCTCCGGCCAAGCGGTGCAGAACCTGAACCTGATGCTTGGCTTGGACGAGACCGAGGGACTCCTATGAGCAACCGCGACGAGTTTCTATCGCTATGCGACCTAAAGTCGTCGCAGGGAGCTCTCGCATGAGCGAGGGCTTCTTCAGGTCGCGCTGGGTCGAGCCGCCGGCTGGGGTCGAGGAGCTCGATTCCGCCCAGCTGGCGTCGGGCTTTCGGGCCGGCGCCGCGAGCTGCGGCCTCAAGGGCGGCGGCAAGACCGATGTCGGCCTGCTGGTCTGCGACGCGCCGGAGGTCTCCTCTTCGGTGCTGCTGACCCGCAACGCCTCCGCGGCGGCGCCGGTGCGGGTCTGTCGTGACCGGATCGATCGTGGAGCGGTCCGGGCGGCGGTCGTCAACGCCGGTAACGCCAACGCCGAGACCGGCGAGCAGGGGCTCGCCGACGCCTGGGCGATGTGCGAGCGGGCGGGGGCCGAGCTCGGCCTCGACCCAACTGCCGTCGCCGTCGCCGAGACCGGGGTGATCGGGGTGCCGTTGCCGATCGACGCGGTGCTGGCCGGGATCGGCGAGGCCGCCGGCTCCCTCTCGGAGACAGGAGGCAACATCTTCTCCGACGCGATCCTCACCACCGACCGCTGGCCGAAGAGCTGCACCCTGAAGGCCGGTGGCGTCACCCTCTCGGCCCAGGCCAAGGGCGCCGGGATGATGCAGCCGAACTTCGCGACGATGCTCTGCTTCGTGCAGACCGACGCGGTCGTCGAGGACCCCGACGCCGCGCTGCGCTCCGCGGTCGATGCTTCCTTTGAGCGGGTCACCGTCGATGGGCAGATGAGTACCAACGACACGGTCCTGCTCCAGGCGACCGGAGAGTCGGGGAAGCCGCTGCCCGAGGGGCTGCTGGACGCTGTGCTGCTTCAGCTGGCGCTCGAGATCATTCGCGACGGTGAGGGCGCCGCCCGGATCGCGCAGGTGCAGGTGGATGGCGCCGCGTCGACCGAGGAGGCCGAGCGTGTCGCCCGGGCGATCGCGAACTCCCCGCTCGTCAAAACCGCTCTGTTCGGCCGCGATCCCAACTGGGGCCGGATCGCCCAGGCGGCGGGCATGGCCCTGGCCGGCGAGGACCTCGATGAGATCGGCGCCGACTCGATCGACGCGTCCGAGCTGGGCGAGGAGGTCCCCGAGGCGCAGATCGGCTTGCGGCTCGATCGGGGAGAGAGCAGCGCCCACGTCTGGTTTTCGGATCTGAGTTACGAGTACGTCCGCATCAACGCCGAGTACACAACCTGAGGAGTCATCTTGAGCACCAACGTCGACACACTCCTAGAGGCGCTTCCCTACATCAGGGAGTTCCACGGCCGCACGGTCGTGATCAAGTACGGCGGCTCGGCGATGCGCGAGGACAGCCTCCGTGAGGCCTTCGCGACCGACGTCGTCCTGCTCAAGTACGTCGGCCTGAACCCGGTGATCGTGCACGGGGGCGGGCCGGAGATCACCGAGTACATGGAGCGGCTCGGCCTCGAGGTGCGCTTCCACGAGGGGCTGCGGGTCTCCGACGAGGAGACCGTCGAGGTCGCCCGGATGGTCCTGCTCGGCAAGCTCAACTCCGACATCGTCCAGCGGCTCAACCGCCACGGCCAGCCGGCGGTCGGGCTCTCCGGCCAGGACGGGACGCTGTTCGAGGTCGCGCCCGTTCCCAACGCCGAGCAGGTCGGGTTCGTCGGGTCGATCGAGCGGGTCGATGTCGACGTCCTCAACCACATTGCCGAGGACTACATTCCGGTCGTCGCCTCTTCGGCTTCCGATCGCGATGGGCACCCCTACAACGTCAACGCCGACGAGGCCGCGGGGAAGGTCGCCGCGGCGCTCGGCGCCTACAAGACGATCTTCCTCACCGATGTCGCCGGCTGGCTCGCCGACCCGGCTGATGAGGGCTCTCTGATCTCGCGTGCCACGGTTGAGGAGGTGCGGGAGAAGCTGCCCTCGATCGACGGGGGGATGCGGCCGAAGCTGGAGGCCTGCGTCGACGCGATCCAGGGCGGCGCGCAGTCGGCTCACATCATCGACGGCCGGACGCCGCACAGCCTCCTGCTGGAGCTGTTCACCGACGCCGGCATCGGCACGATGGTCACCTCATGACGCTGGCGCAGCTACAGGCGCAAGAGGAGCGCTACCTGATGCAGACCTACCGGCGTGCGCCGGTCGAGTTCGTGCGCGGCGAGGGGGCGTTGCTCTGGGACTTCGACGGCAAGGAGTACCTTGACTTTCTCGCGGGGATCTCCGTCTGCTCGTTGGGCCACTGCTACCCACCGGTGGTGGAGGCCGTGCGCGAGCAGGCGCAGCGCCTGATGCACACCTCGAACCTCTTCTACACCGAGCCAATGGTCCAGCTCGCCGAGCGGCTCTCGGAGTCGAGCCTCGGCGGCCGCGTCTTCCTCTCGAACTCGGGGACCGAGGCGGTCGAGTGTGCGATCAAGGTAGCTCGCAAGCACGCGCACGAGCGGGGGATAGAGGCTCCGGAGATCGTCAGCTTCGAGGGCGACTTCCACGGGCGGACCTACGGCGCCCTGTCGGCGACGCCGAAGCTTGCCGAGAACCAGGCGCTCGGGCCAATGCTGCCGGGGTTCCGGTCAGTTCCTTTGAATGATGTCGGCGCCCTGCGCGACGCGGTCTACGAGAACACCGCGGCGGTCCTGATCGAGCCGATCCAGGGGGAGGCCGGCATCTACCCGGTCAGCGACGAGGTGCTGATGGCCGCCCGCGCCGCGTGCGACGAAACAGGAGCGCTGCTGATTCTCGATGAGATCCAGACAGGAGTGGGGAGGACCGGCTCGCTGTGGGCCTACCAGCAGACGCCGGTGCGTCCCGACCTGATGACCACCGCCAAGGCCCTGGGCGGCGGCATGCCGATCGGCGCTTGCGTGGGGACGCCGGCGACCGGGCAGATTCTGGACGCCGGCGACCATGGCTCGACCTTCGCCGGCGGGTCGCTCGCCTCCGCCGCGGCCCTTGCCGTGCTCGACGCCGTCGACGATCCCGACTTGCTGCGAGGGGTCCGCGAGCGCGGCGCGGTGCTGCGCGACCAGTTGCTCGATCTCGATGGGGTGAGCGAGGTCCGTGGCCGCGGCCTGATGCTCGGCGTCGGTCTCGACCCAGGGCTCGACGCGGCGGCGATCGGCGCCAACCTGCTCGAGCGGGGCCTGATCGTCAACGTTCCCGAGCCCGGTACGTTGCGTCTGCTGCCGCCTTTGACGGTCGATCCGGCCCAGATCGAGAGGGCCGTTACGCTGATCGGCGAAGCGCTCCTAAGCTACGCGACGAAATAAGGCCCGGACCGAGGAGTTAGACCCCATGCACGATGACCCGACCCGCTTGATGAACCAGCCGAACGGCGGCGGACGGCCGCGCGGCAACATGCGCCTTCTGATTGCCGGCCTGGTCGCGGTGATCATCGGCCTGGTTGTGGCGATTCTCGTGATCTCCAGCGACGACAACGGCGGCAGCGAGCCTGTCTCCGCGCCAACCGAAATCACGACGCTCCCGACGGATACGGACACCACCACGAGCGATACGACCACGACCGACACGACCACGACCGACACGACCACCGACACCACCACAACCGAGCCGACGACTCCAACCGAGCCGACCACGACCACCACCACGACGCCGACCACTCCGACGACGCCGGAAGAAGAAGGCGGCACCGGCGGAGTCCCCGCGCCTTAGGCAGCCGATGGCCGACGGACCGCTCGACCAGCCCCGCACCGCGGGATACGAGGCCGACCCCGCCGAGGTGCGGCGCGTCTTGCTGCTCTACTCGGGCGGCCTCGACACCAGCGTGATGCTGAAGTGGATCCAGGACAGCTACGACGCGGAGGTCGTCTGCCTGACCGTCAACCTGGGGCAGCCGGGCGAGGACTACGCGGTGATCGAAGACAAGGCGAAGCGTCTCGGCGCCCTCGAGTGCCACGTGGTCGACGCTCGCGAGCAGTTCGCCCGGGACTTCGTCGTCCCGGCGATCAAGGCCAACGCCCTCTACGGGGGCGGGTACCCGCTCTTCACCGCGCTCGGGCGGCCCCTGATCGCCCAGCTCGCCGTCGACTACGCGCGGCGCTCCGGCTGCGACACGATCGCCCACGGCTGCACCGGCAAGGGCAACGACCAGGTCAGGATCGAGGCGACCGTTGCGACCCTGGCGCCGGAGCTGAAGACGATCGCCCCGGTGCGCTCCTGGCAGATGGGCCGCGAGGAGGAGATCGCCTACGCCCGCGAGCACGGGATCCCGGTCAAGGGCGGGACCGAGGTGACGCCCTACTCGATCGACGACAACCTCTGGGGACGCTCATCCGAGGGCCGCTGGATCGAGGACCTCGAGCACGCCCCCGAGGACGACGTCTTTCAGCTCGTCACTCGCCCTGAGGAGGCGCCTGATGAGCCCGAGACGGTGACCGTCGAGTTCGAGGCCGGCGTTCCCGTCGCCCTCAACGGCGAGAAGCTCGGCCTGGTCGATTTGATTGAAAGGGCCGCTGAGATCGGCTGCCGTCACGGGGTCGGGATCGTTGACCACATCGAGGACCGGATCGTCGGGCTCAAGGTGCGCGACATCTACGAGGCTCCGGCGGCGGCGATCCTGCTGACCGCCCACGCCGAGCTCGAGAAGCTGGTCGGGACGATCCACCAGAACCAGTTCAAGTCGGGCCTCGACGAGAAGTGGGCCTACCTCGTCTACGCAGGCCTCTGGTGGGAGCCGCTGCGCTCGGACCTCGACGCCTACATGGACGCGGTCAACGCCCAGGTGACGGGCACGATCGGCCTGCAGCTGTACAAAGGCAGCGCCCGGGTAGTGACACGCAGCTCCCCCAACGCGGTCTACGACGCGGACCTCGCCTCCTTTGCCGAGTCGGGAGGGCTGTTCTCGCAGACGGCCTCGCCCGGCTTCATCGAGCTATGGTCGCTTCAGTCGCGCATGGCGTACAGGATCCGCAACCGCGGAAAGGATGGAGAGGGTTGATGTACGACAACCTCGGTAGAAAGGCGCTGCGCTTCGCGATGGCTTACCTCCGCCGCCGCTATCGTCGCCAGATCCGCATCGGAG
Organism: Solirubrobacterales bacterium; assembly: GCA_040901495.1. Lineage (GTDB taxonomy): Bacteria > Actinomycetota > Thermoleophilia > Solirubrobacterales > 70-9 > VRUE01. The sequence goes on along the minus strand of JBBDYO010000052.1, from coordinate 3,759 downwards.
CCGGCCTCGTCGCGGTCGTGGTCGGCATTGCCATCTACTTCGCAAGCCGCAACGTCCCCGAGGGGTAGATCCGCAAGGTTCCTTGCGGTTTATTGACAACTTGTGAGCGTTTACTAACAGAGTCCGCTAGGCTCGCCCGCTTCGTGCGGCGAACGATCGCCATAGGTTTCCGCGGCCCCGCTCTCTGCCTCCTCGCGAGTGCGCTGGCCGCCATCTTGCTCGCAGTCGCGGGTTCCGCCGGCGCTGCCGACGTCGACGCTTTGCAGGAAAAGGTCGATCGAGCTCAAGGCGAGGCAGAGTCTCTAGCGAGTGAGCTCAGCGCCGCCCAGGACCGTCTCGGCGCGGCCGAACAGCGCGCGGCGGAGGCGTCCGAGCGCGAAGCGGAGCTGAGCGCGCTGCTGGCAACCGGGCGCGAGCGCTCAGAAGGCCTCGCGGTAAAGGTCGCGGGTGCCGAGCACCGGCTGGCCGAGGAGAAGCGGCGCCTGCGACGGGCTCGCCAGGCTCTGGCGGGGAGGCTGGTCGCCATCTACATGGCCGGGACCCCCGACGGGATGAGCCTCGTCCTCGGCTCCGCCGACTTCGACGAGCTCACGACCCGGACCGAGTACCTGGATCGGATCGAGGAGGCCGACGCGCGGCTGGCCGAGCGGGTTGAGCAGGTGCGAGACGAGGTCCACCGGGGGTGGGAGCACGTCTTCGCGCTGAAGGCCCGGGCCGATGCCTACAACGAACGGCTTGCGGCGGCTCACTCGCAGATCGCCGCCGTGCGGAGCGGCGCGGAGGCGGCGGCCGGGGAGTTGCAGTCGCTTGCCGGCTCGCGCGAAGCGACTCTGGCCTCGCTGAGGTCGAAGATCGACGGCTGGGTTGGCGACATCGAAGCGGCCGAAGCGGCGAGCCACGCCTCCGCCGAAGAAACCGTCGGCCGCTGGCTGGGCGGGCCCTACTCGATCCCCACCTACATCGTGATGTGCGAGTCCGGAGGGAACTACAGCGCGCTCAACCCATCCAGCGGGGCGGGCGGCGCCTACCAGATCCTGCCCTCCACCTGGGATCTCTACGGCGGCAAGGGCGCTCCACACGAAGCCCCGAAGGCCGAACAGGACCGGATCGCCGCGGAAATCTGGGCCGACTCGGGCGGCGGCGCCTGGGTCTGCGCCTGAGCTTCTTGGCTCGATAAACCGCCCCTGGGGGGCGGGAAGGGCATCGCTCCCGTCTCATAGATGAGCGGGATGCGGAATGCCTTCGACAAATGGCCGCGATTCTCTTTGCGGAGCTTGCGGGTTGATCGCCGCCGGCAGCCCGGCGCCGACCGGAGCGATTGGCATAGTCCAGCCGACCTCGTGAGCACGCAAGCCGCAGCGCATCTTCATGCCCACAGCGAGTACTCGCTCCTGGACGGCGCTTGCAAGATCGAAGCGATGGCCGAGCGGGCGGCGGAGCTGGGGCAGCCGGCGCTTGGGCTGACCGACCACGGCGTGATGAACGGCGCGGTCGACCTCCACAAGGCGTGCAAAAAGCACGGGATCAAACCGATTGCCGGCCTCGAGGCCTACTTCGTCGACGATCGGGTCGCGGTCAAGGACCAGGTCCGCTACGAGCGCAACCACCTGACGCTGCTGGCCGAAAACGACACCGGCTTCGCCAACCTCGTCAAGCTCACCTCGGCCGGCTTCCTGGAGGGCTTCTCGCGGGGCAAAGCCAACGTCGACATGGAGCTTCTCGCGATCCACGCCGAGGGGGTCATCGTCCTCACCGGCTGTCTGCAGTCGCGCTTCTGCCGCCGCCTGGTCGAAGAGCGCAATGACGATGCCCGTGCACACCTAGACGACCTGATCCAGGTCTTCGGCCCCGAGCAGGTCTATTTCGAGGTGCAGAAGAACGGGATCGAAGAGCAGGACAAGGCGAACCAGGGGATCGTTCGCTTCTCCCGCGAGCTGAGCCGCCCGCTTGTCGGCACCGCCGACGTGCACTACCTGCGACGCGAGGACTTCGACAACCACGCCGCGCTGCTCTGCGTTCAGACCAAGTCGACCCTCGAAGCGCCGAAGCTCAAATTCGACACCAACGAGTTCTACCTCAAGAGCAACGAGGAAATGGTGGAGTCGTTTGCGGAGTGGCCCGAGGCGGTCGCCTCGACGGTCGAGATCGCCGAGCGGTGCTCCGTCGACATCGAGTTGGGCAAGCTGCTGCTCCCGCGCTATCCGACGCCCGACGGCTCCGAGCCCGAGGCGATGCTGCGGCGCATCGCCAACGAGGGATTGCGTGCCCGCTATGGCGATCCGCTTCCGGCTGAGGCGGTCGAGCGGCTCGAGTTCGAGCTCGGCGTGATCGAGGAGATGGGCTTCGCCTCCTACTTCCTGATCGTCTGGGACTTCATCCGCTTCGCCAAGGAGAGCGGGATCGCCGTCGGCCCCGGTCGTGGCTCGGCAGCTGGCTCGATCGCCTCCTACAGCCTCAACATCACCGACCTCGACCCGCTCGCCAACGACCTCCTCTTCGAGCGCTTCCTCAACCCGGGGCGCAAATCGATGCCCGACATCGATATTGACTTCTCGGTGCGCGGGCGGGAGCGGGTGATCCGCTACGTCGCCGAGAAATACGGCCGCGAGTCGGTCGCCCAGATCGTCACCTTCGGCAAGATGGCCCCGCGCGCCGCGACTCGCGACGCGGCCCGCGTGCTCGGCTTCGACTACGGCACGGGCGATCGCCTCGCCAAGCAGATCCCCGAGCCGATCCTTGGCCGCAACCCCTCCTTCGAGGAGTGCCTGAAGCCCGGCCAAGAACTGAAACGGACCTATGACTCCGATCCCGACGCGAAACGGATCCTCGACGTCGCGCAGGGCCTGGAGGGGATCATCCGCAACAACTCGATCCACGCCGCCGCGGTGGTGATCGCGGATCGCCCGCTGCAGGAGATAGTGCCGCTGCAGCTCGCCGAGGACCGCAGTGCCTCCGCCGCCGCCAGTGTGAATGGCAACGGCAATGGAAACGGGAGCGGCGGCAAGCCCCAGCGCCAGTACAAGATCGTCACCCAGTACTCGATGGGACCGATCGAGGAGATCGGCCTGTTGAAGATGGACTTCCTCGGCCTGCGAAACCTCGACGTGATCGAGGACGCCGTGGACATCATCCAACGGTCTCGCGGGGTCGAGCTCGACATAGCGGCGATCCCGATGGACGACTCCAAGACCTTCGAGATGCTCTCCAGGGGAGACGGGACCGGTGTCTTCCAGCTCGAGTCGGAGGGCATGCGCGAGGCGATGAAAAAGGTCCGCCCGACGGAGTTCGACGACATCGTCGCCCTTGTCTCCCTCTACCGCCCCGGCGCAATGGCCTACATCCCGGCTTATGCCAAGGGAAAGCGCGCCCCCGGCTCAGTCACATACCCAGACGAACGCCTGCGGCCGATCACCCAGCCGACCTACGGCTGCGTCCTTTACCAGGAGCAGCTGATGGAGATCGCCAAGCAGATGGCCGGCTTCAGCCCTGCCGAGGCGGATGACCTACGCAAGGCGATCGGCAAGAAGAAGCGCGACCTGATGGCGACGATGAAGGCCAAATTCCTCGAAGGGATGGAGGCCTCGGGCACGGCGAAGAAGGTCGCCGACGACATGTGGAAGCTGATGGAGGCGGCGGCCGACTACTCCTTCAACAAGTCCCACGCTGCCTGCTACGCGCTGATCGCCTACCGCACCGCCTACCTGAAGGCCAACTACCCGGCCGAGTACATGGCGGCGGTGATCTCCTCGGTGATGAACA
>JBBDYO010000051.1:11966-23412 GCA_040901495.1 Solirubrobacterales bacterium | reverse complement strand
GGCTGCTGCATGTCGAGGTTGAGGTGGCAGAGCGGGCAGGGGGTGACGAGGCAGTCGGCGCCGGCGTCGATCGCGTCGCCGACGTGGGTGCCGGCCTGCTTTAGCGAGGTCTCTTTGTTCATCGTGATCACCGGGAAGCCGCAGCATTTGCGGGCGCCGTCGTACTCGACGACCTCCCCGCCGAGCGCCTCGATCACCTTCTCCAGGTAGATGTCGCGGTCGGGGAACTCGTCGTAGCCGAGGCGCTCCTTCGGCCGCACCACGTAGCAGCCGTAGAAAGGGCCGACCCGCAGGCCGGAGAGCGGCCGTTGGACCTGCTCGGCGAGGCGGTCGAGGCCGTAGTCCTCGACCAGAAGCCAGAGGAAGTTTTTGTTGGTGAAGCCGTCCTTGCCCTTCTCGTAGGCGAGGCCCTGGCCGCCGAGGACCTCGTTGATGTGGGCGCGGTAGGAGGAGTCGGCGTCGAGCCGCTGCTGGCACTCCGACTGGGCGCCCTGGCAGGTCGAGCAGATGTTCATCATCGCCAGCCCGGTCTGCTGGGCGAGCGCGAAGGTGCGGGCGTTGAGCGTGTCGGCCAGCTCCTGATTGTGCTCGGCGATCACGCCGGCGCCGCAGCAGTTGGCGCGGTCCAGTTCGACCAGCTCGATCCCGAGCTTCTCGGCGACGATCGCCATCGAGCCGTGAAGCTCGGGGGTGAAGCCGCGCGAGACGCAGCCCGGCCAGTAGGCGACCTTGATCTGCTCGCTCACTGTGAAGCCTCCTCGCCGGTCGGGGCGGCAGCGGCGCTCTCGAGGCCGGCGTCGACGGCGACGTCCTCGTCGCCCTCCTCACCCTTGATGTACAGGTTGAATTCCTCGCGGTGCTCCTCGGCGTGCTTGTAGATCGCCTTCACCTCGTCCTGGGCGCCGCCGGGCAGCTTGTGGTGCGGGGCGATCCACTTGCTGCGCACCTTGCCCCGCCTGATCGTGCGGAAGATCGTCGGCAGCGCGCCGATGATTTCCTTGATCGCCCGTTTGCTGGGTTTCAGCTTGCCCTTGATGCCATAGGTGAATGACTCCCTCGGCAGGGCGACCTCGTCCAGGGTCCCCTTCTTCTCGATGATCTTCACGAAAGCGAGCTCGTGGTGGTGGCCGCTGTTGGGGTCCTCGATTCCCTGCTCGCCGGCTTTGCGGCGCAGCCGCATGATCTGGTCCATCGGCGCCACGCCCTTCGGGCAGGCGTCGATGCAGCTGAAGCAGTGGGTGCAGTCGTAGATCCCGTGCGGGTCATCGGCCAGGTCGTGCAGGCGCTCGACGGTCTCCGCGTCGCGCGGGTCGCCGACGAAGCGGTAGGCCTTGGCCAGGGCGGCCGGGCCGATGAAGTCCGGGTCGGCTTCCATCGAGAGGCAGGAGGAGACGCAGGCGCCGCACTGGATGCAGGCCATTGACTGGGTGATGTCGATCATCGACTCCGGCTCGACGACGTACTCGCGCTCGGGCGGCTCGCCGTGGGGCAGGAGCCAGGGGGTGACGCGGCGGATCTTGGCCCAGTGCGTGGACTCCATATCGGTGATCAGGTCCTTGATCACGGGCATGTTCCCCATCGGCTCGATCACGATTGTGCCGTCGCCGCTGCCGACGCTCGCCACCTTCTCGGCTTGTTCTTGAGCCTCGCCGATCTGGGTCTTGCAGCCGAGCCCCGACTGGCCGTTGATCTTCATCCCGCAGGAGCCGCAGATCGCGGCGCGGCAAGAGCAGCGGACCGAGAGCGAGCCGTCGTCGCGGTCCTTGGCCTGGAGCAGGGCGTCGAGCACCGACAGAGATGGCTCGAGGTCGACGTTGAACTTCTCCCAGTAGGGCCCCTCACCGCTCTCGGGCTGGAACCTGCGGACTTTGATCGTGTAGTCGGCCACTAGTAAGTCCTCGCTTCCGGTTGCCACTGGGTGATCGTCACCTCTGAGTATGAGATCTCCGGCCCGTCGTCTCCCTGCTGGAGGTCGATGTGTTTGAGCCACTCCTCGTCGTTGCGCTCCGGGAAGTCGGTTCTGTACTGGGCGCCGCGGCTCTCCTTGCGCTCCAGCGCGGCGATGCAGGTGCACTCGGCGTTGTCGAGCATGTAGCCAAGCTCGATCGCCCCCAAGATGTCCTGGTTGAAGACATTGCCCTTGTCGTCGATGTAGGCGGACTTGGCCTCCTCCTTGAGGCGACGCACGATCTCCAGCGCTTCCTGGATGCCGGCCTCGTCGCGGAAGACGGCGACCTTCGCGTCCATCGTTTCGCCCAGCTCCAGCTTGATCTCCGAGACGCGGCGGCCGGAGCCCTTCTCGCGCGATTCGATGTCGGCGATCATCGCCTCCTCGTCCTCAAGCGCCTTGCGCGACGGCCGCGAGCCCTCGATCCGCTTGGCGCGGCCCGCGGCGTCCGCACCGGACCGGCGCCCGAAGATCAGCGTGTCGAGCAGCGAGTTGGCGCCGAGCCGGTTGCCGCCGTGGACCGAGACGCAGGCGGTCTCGCCGGCGGCGTAGAGGCCGGGGATGTCGGTGCGGCCGTCGACGTCGGTCTTGACGCCGCCCATCGTGTAGTGGTTGCCGGGCTTGATGCGGATCGGTTCCCTGGTGATGTCGACGCCGGCGAAGTCGCGGCCGACGAGGACGATCTCGCGCAGTGCCTCGTGCACGCGCTTGCGCGGCACGACCGTGATGTCGAGGGCGACGGTGCCGTCGGGGAAGCCGCGGCCCTCGTTGATCTCGGTCTGCTCGGCGCGGGAGACGACGTCGCGCGAGGCCAGCTCCATCTTGTTCGGCGCGTAGCGCTCCATGAAGCGCTCGCCCTTGGCGTTGAGCAGGTGGGCGCCCTCGCCGCGGGCGCCCTCGGTGATCAGGAAGCCCTTGCCCGCCAGCGTCGTCGGGTGGTACTGGATCATCTCCATGTCCATCAGCTTCGCCCCGACCCGGTAGGCCATCGAGATCCCGTCGCCGGTGCAGATCAGCGCGTTGGTGGTCGGCTTCCAGGCCTGGCCGTTGCCGCCGCAGGCGAGGATCACCGCTTTGGCGCGGAACAGCTCCGTCGAGCCGTCGGCGATGTTGCGGGTGACGACGCCGCAGCACTCGCCCTGCTCATCCATCGCCAGCGCCGTGCAGAACCACTCCTCATAGCGCGCGACCGAGTCGGAGTGCTTCATCAGCTGCTCGTAGAGGACGTGCATGATCGCCTGGCCGGTGATGTCGGCGACGTAGTAGGTGCGGGCGGCGGAGGCGCCGCCGAAGGCGCGGGTGCCGAGCTTGCCTTCCTCGTTGCGGTGGAAGGTGACGCCAAGGTGCTCAAGGTGAAGGATCTCCTCGGGCGCCTCTTCGCACATCACGGCGATCGCATCCTGGTCGCCGAGGTAGTCGGAGCCCTTGACCGTGTCGAAGGCGTGCGACTCCCAGGAGTCGCCGGGATTGAGCGCCGCGTTGATCCCGCCCTGCGCCGCGTTGGAATGTGAGCGGACGGGGTGGACCTTGCTGAGGATCCCGACTGAGACGCCCTGCTCGGCCGCCGCCAGGGCGGCCCTCTGTCCGGCGAGGCCGGCACCGATCACCAGTACGTCATGAGTAGGCACGAGCGCGGACTCTATAGAGGCAAAATCCGACCCCGCAGTCGGGATTGCGCTCCTATGCTGACGGGCCGAAATGTCCAGGACGGCTGGACTTATCGGCCCATCGGCGGGTTAGAGCCAGCGCTGGTCGAGGCGGCGGATTGCCGCTTCGCTGAGGCGGATTGCGTCGGAGACGGTGCCGAAGTCGACGTTCTCGGAGACGTCGTTGGGCCAGTGGTAGAAGGACGGCTGCTTGAGGTCGTTGCAGGCGGCGAGGACCGCGGTCTCATAGCCGGCGGCCAGCGACTCCAGCCCGTCGGTCCCGTTGCGCAGCCGCAGGTTTGGGTAGAGCCAGATGCCTAGCTCCTCCGCGAGGCCGTCCATCAGCTCGAGCGAGCGCCGCGGGTACTCATACATCTTCAGGAAGCCCTCGCCGCGGAGCACGAGCAGGTGCGGAGAGCCGAGCCCCTCGAGGCAGAGGAAGAAGGTGCTCTCGCGCGGCAGGTTGGGGAAGTGGCGCTCGCCGAACGCTTTCATCCCCTCGCTGAACGACTCCTCCGCGCCCGCGGAGAGGAGGATCACCCGCACCGAGTCGGGTGGGTCCTCGAGCAGCCGCTCGGCGAGGGAGAGCAGCGTCACCACCGAGGTCCCGTTGTCGTTGGCGCCGGGAACGGTCTTGCGGAGCCCAATCTCCGCCATCGCGGCGGCCGAGCCAAAGCCGAGCAGCACCCCAAGCCTGGAGAGCAGGCGGCGACCGGTCAGGGCGCCGAGTGCGGAGAGGATCGGGCCGCCCACCACCGGCGCCATCAGCGGCGGGCTGGTGTCGCTGTTCTCGATCATCCCCAGCCGGTCGGCGATTTTCGGCAAGGCGGGGTGGAAGACGAGGCCCGCGTGGGCGGCGTCGTGGTGGGCGATAAGGACGATGGTGCGCTCCGCCTCGGCATTGCCCAGCTCGCAGACGACGTTGTAGGTGGTGCGCCGCGGCAGCAGTCTGCGGAGCAGCCGTTTGCCGGGCGGGTAGTCGGAGACCATTCCGGCGGCGCCGATCGCGGCGAGCGCTCCGCCGAGGAGCCGCCGCCCGCGCAGCGTCAGCAGTCCGCCGATTCCGCCCAGCGCCGCGCCGATCCCGAGCGGCCACCAGTAGGTGCCGTGAGCCGGCTCGGCCTCGATCCGCGCCTCGGCGCCCAGCTCGGCGAAGCGTTCGACAAGCCACTCGGCGGCCCGGCGCTCGCCCTCGGATGCCGAGGGGCGGTAGATCTGCTCCAGTTCCTCGAGCCACCCCCGCAGCCGGGCCTGGTCGGCCTCGGCGAGTTGGGGAGATGCCTTCGATTCGGTCGTCGGAGGGGAGGCCACTAGGTTCCGACCCTACCTGGCGCTTACCATTGCGGGAATGCCCGAAGGCCGCTCTTTCACCCTCTTTCACCTGCGTGGGATCCGGATCTCGGTCGACTGGTCCTGGTTCCTGGTCCTCTTCCTGGTGATCTTCTGGCTTTCGCAGTTCTACGGGGACGTGCTCGGGGAGGAGAGCTCTTCCTCGACGGCGTTCATCCTGGCTGTGGTCAGCGCCTTCGGCTTCTTCGGCTCGATCCTCCTGCACGAGCTTGGCCACGCGGTCGTCGCCCTGCGCAACGGGATCGGCATCTCCAGCATCCAGCTCTGGATCTTTGGCGGGATGGCCCGAATGGACCGGGAGTCGGACGGCCCGATGACCGAGTTCAAGGTTGCGGTCGGGGGGCCGCTGGTGACCCTCGCGATCGTCGTCGTCCTGGCCGCGGTCGGGGTCATCGCCGCCGGTGCCGACGGGTTCTGGAAGGCGGTGCTGATAGAGAGCGACTCCGGCGTCTCCGGCGTGCTGGCGATGATCGGCTGGCTCGCCTCGATCAATGCGCTTGTCCTCGTCTTCAACCTGCTGCCGGCGTTCCCGATGGACGGCGGCCGCATCGTCCGCGCGATCGCCTGGTGGCGTACCGGCGACCGCAGCTCCGCGACTCGCTTCGCGGCCAACCTCGGGCGCGTCTTCGCCTACCTCTTCATGGCGGGGGGCCTCGTGCTGGTCCTCGACGGCTACGTCTTCAGCGGCATCTGGCTGGGGGTGATCGGGCTGGTGATCAACGGCTCAGCCAAGGCGGCCTCGATGCAGACGCGATTCACCGCTCCGATTGAGGGGATGCGGGTCGCCGACGTCATGGACCGCGAACCGGTTGTGATCCCGAGCGAGCTGAGCGTGGAGGAGGCCCTCGACCGCTACTTCCTGCGCTACCAGTGGTCATGGTTCCCCGTCGTCGACACGGCCCATCGCTTCCTGGGGCTGTTGGTTCGCGACCGGGCGGATGAGGTGCCCGAGGTCTCGCGCTCCACCTCCCTCGTCTCCGACTTGGTCGAGTTCGACGACGACACCTTCCGGGTTCAGGACGATGCCCCACTCGACTCGCTGCTGGGCAATCAGGCCCTGCGCCGCTTCGGCGCCCTGATGGTCGTCGACTCCGACGGCCGACTCTCGGGCGTCGTCACCGCCGGCCAAATCGGCCGAGCCCTCCGCGATACCGCTACCGGCGAGCAGATCTAGCACCTAGCACTCGAGTGATCGCTGGATGTGCCTCCAAGCTTCATCCGCGCGTCTTAACTGCCTTTGGCACTCTCAGGCAGAAAAACTCAAGAGTGCCAAGTTTGACTAGGGCTATTTATTCTGCCATATCGTAGTCAACCTCCTTTTTACCCTGCTATCAAGCGGGTTTTAGGTCCCCTTTTCCGAAAGTTTGACTAAGAATCTAGTCAAGTTGATATCTTAGTCAAATGCCCCGTCCGAGCAGAGACACGATCTACAAGCGGCTAGAGACGTCGGTCGATGGCCTGGCCAGCGTGGGCGGCTTGCCCGTGCCCGCCGAGGCGAGCGCAATTTGGAAGGACATTTGGCATGAGGAGGCGCATCACTCCACGGCAATGGAGGGGAACACGCTCGTATTCCGAGAGGTACAGCTCCTGCTTGAGACGGGCAAAGCAGTTGGAAGCAAGGAAATGAAGGCCTATCTGGAGGTTCAGGGTTATGGAAAGGCTGCTGAGTGGGTTTACACACAGGCTCGTGAGCACGGCCCTGTGCAGATAACCGCTACAGAGATTCGCGAGATCCACGAGATCGCCGTTGAGACCGTATGGGCTTACTTTCCTCCCGATCAGCTCGACTCTCGCGAGGGTCCTGGCGCATATCGCCGCAAGGAGATTGAGCCTTTTGATGGTGGGATGAGACCCCCGAGTTGGCCCGATGTGCCAGCTGCAGTGACCGATTGGGTTGATCGAGTGAATGGTGCGGCGTGGCGGTCATCAAATGAGCGCCACGTCATTGAGGATTTCGCTGATCTACATGCCGCTTTTGAGCGAATCCATCCGTTCCGCGACGGCAATGGGCGCGTGGGTCGTCTCGTACTGAACCTGCTCCTCGTTCGCCACGGATATCCCCCGGCAGTTATTTACAAGGGCGAGAGGGATCGCTATCTCGCTGCGCTCCGGCGGGCTGACTCCGGCGATTGCGGTGCACTCGGGGAGTTGCTGGCACGCTCGATCAAGCAAAGCATCGATCGATTCATTCTGCCTTCTCTTGCAGGGCCTCATAAGTTGATTCCCATAAGCGCTCTTGCTGGGACTGCTGGTTTGTCTCGGAACGCCCTCACATTGGCGGTCCAGCGGGGTCGCCTTGAGGCTGTCAAGAAAGGAAACGCTTGGCACTCGACCAAGGTTGCTGCTCAGGAATACGCGAAATCGAGATATCGACAGTCACCACCGCCAAAAGAGCTACCGGCGCACGAGAGCAACACCCCCGCGTTGTTTACGCGTACAGGTGAGCCTGCTCAATCTCGCACCGTCAATTCAAGCTGACCTCTACCCGCCGGAGCTGGGGCTAGGGGCTAGTTCGACGGGCGGTGGCGGTCGATGATGCGCTTGAAGTCGATGCCGGCAGGCAGGGTGCCGTAGGCCTGGCCCCAGTCGCCGGATAGGCGCGAGGCGCAGAAGGCGTCGGCGACGGCCTCGTCGCCGTAGCGGATCAGAAGCGAAGCCTGCAGGGCGATCGCCATCTTTTCGACCACCCGGCGGGCCCTCGACTGGATCGTCTCGATCTCACCGGGGACTTCCGCCCGGATCTCCTCGGCGTAGCTCGCGAGGCGTGGCTCGGCGGCCGCGCCGGCGTCGACTTCGGCGAAGAAGGCGTTCACCGCTTCCGGGTTCTTGACCATCGCGCGCAGAACGTCGAGGCACTGGACGTTGCCCGAGCCCTCCCAGATCGAGGCCAGGGGCGCCTCGCGGTAGAGGCGCGGCATTCCCGACTCCTCGACGTAGCCGTTGCCACCGAAGCACTCCAGGCACTCGACCGCGTGAGACGGCGCCCGCTTGCAGGTCCAGTACTTGAGCACCGCGTTGGCGATGCGCCGGAACTCGGCGGCCTCGCTGTCCCCCGCGGCCACCTCGTCGTAGGCGCGCGCCAGCCGCATCGCCGAGATCGTCGTTGCCTCGGACTCGACGCAGAGGTCGGCGAGGACGTTCTGCATCAGGGGCTGGTCGATCAGCTCGGTGCCGAAGGCGGAGCGGTGGGCGGTGTGGTGGAGGGCCTGGGCGACGCCGGCCCGGTAGCCGCTGGCGGCGCCGACGACGCAATCGAGGCGGGTGTGGTTGACCATCTCGATGATGGTCGGCACGCCGCGCCCCTCCTCGCCGATCATCCGCGCCCAGGCGCCGCGGAACTCGACCTCGCTGGACGCGTTGGAGCGGTTGCCGAGCTTGTCCTTGAGCCGCTGGATGTGGAAGGCGTTGCGCTCGCCGTCGGGCGTCCAGCGCGGCATCAGGAAGCAGGAGATGCCCGAGTCGGTCTGGGCGAGGACGAGGAAGGCGTCGCACATCGGCGCCGAGCAGAACCACTTGTGGCCGACGATCTCGTACTCGGCTCCGGCCCCGCCGCCGTTCAGCGGCGTCGCCGTGGTGGTGTTGGCGCGGACGTCGGAGCCGCCCTGCTTCTCGGTCATCGCCATCCCGCAGAGGGCGCCGCGCTTGCGCTCGGCGGGCATCGCCCGCTCGTCGTAGTCAAGCGAGAGGAACCGCGACTCCCAGAGGTCGGCCAGCTCGGGTTGCTTGCGCAGCGCCGGGATCGCCGAGTAGGTCATCGAGATCGGGCAGCCGACGCCGCTCTCGGCCTGCATCAACAGGGTGAACATCGCCGCGCGGGCGACGTGGGCGCCGGGCCCGGGCTCGCGCCAGGGCGACGCGTGCAACCCATGGCTGACGCCGATCCGCATCAGGTCGTGCCAGGAGCTGTCGAACTCGACCTCGTCGATGCGGTGGCCGTAGCGGTCGTGGGTGCGCAGCTCGGGCTTCTTCTCGTTTGCCTCAAAGCCCCAGCGGATCGTCTGGTGGGAGCCGCAGATGGCGCCCAGCTCACGCGCCCGTCCCTCGGCCCACTCCGCTCCCTCGCGGCGCAGCGCCTCGACCAGCACCTGGTCGGAGTCGAAGGGGTTGTAGTCCTCCAGCGGCGAGGGCTGGTTGAACACCTCGTGTGTGCCGCTCGACTGGCGCTCGACGGTGGCCATCGCCGGCATTGTCGCATCGATAGCATCGCCGCGCCGTGGAGAAGATCAAAGTCAAGAACCCGATCGTCGAGCTCGACGGCGACGAGATGACCCGGATCATCTGGTCGTTCATCAAAGAGCAGCTGATCCTGCCCTACGTCGACGTCGACTTCGTGTACTTCGACCTGGGAATCGAGAGCCGGGACGCGACCGAGGACCGGATCACGGTCGAAGCGGCGGAAGCGATCAAGCAGCACGGCGTCGGCGTCAAGTGCGCGACGATCACTCCCGACGAGGCACGGGTCGAGGAGTTCGGATTGAAGGAGATGTATCGCTCTCCGAACGGGACGATCCGCAACATCCTCGGGGGCGTCATCTTCCGCGAGCCGATCGTGATCTCCAACATCCCGCGGCTGGTGCCCGGCTGGACGAAGCCGATCGTGATCGGCCGCCATGCCTTCGGCGATCAGTACCGGGCAACCGACCTGGTCGTTCCCGGAGAGGGGAAGCTGACGCTCACCTACACACCAAAGGACGGCTCCGACCCGGTCGAGCTCAATGTGTACGACTTCCCCAGTGGCGGCATCGCGATGGCGATGTACAACCTCGATGACTCGATCCGCGATTTCGCCCGTGCCTCGATGCGATACGGGCTGGACCGCGGCTATCCGGTCTACCTCTCGACCAAGAACACGATCATGAAGCGCTACGACGGGCGCTTCAAGGACATCTTCGCCGAGGTCTACGAGGACGAGTTCAAAGCGGACTTCGAGGCCGCCGGCATCAGCTACGAACACCGGCTGATCGACGACATGGTCGCCGCGGCGCTGAAGTGGGAGGGGGGGTACGTCTGGGCCTGCAAGAACTACGACGGCGATGTTCAGTCCGACACCGTCGCCCAGGGGTTCGGTTCGCTGGGCCTGATGACCAGCGTGCTGATGAGCGCCGATGGCAAGACCGTCGAGGCGGAGGCGGCGCACGGCACCGTTACCCGTCACTACCGGCAGCATCAGGAGGGCAAGCCCACCTCGACCAATCCGATTGCGTCGATCTTCGCTTGGACGCGGGGCCTTGCCGCCCGCGGCCGGATGGACGACACCCCTGAGGTATCCGACTTTGCCGCGACGCTCGAGCGCGTATGTGTAGAGACAGTCGAAAGCGGCAAGATGACCAAAGACCTCGCGTTGCTCGTCGGCAGCGATCAGGAGTTCCAGACCACACAGGAGTTCCTTACATCAATCGACGAGAACCTTCAGAAGGCGATGGCGTAGGTCCAACCCCCAATTACCAGGAGACGATTTGTGAGCACTCCCGTAAAAGTCACAGTTACAGGCGCGGCTGGGCAGATTGGCTACGCGCTGCTGTTCCGGATTGCCAGTGGCCAGATGCTCGGCCCCGATACGCCGGTCGAGCTGAGCCTGCTGGAGATCCCGGATGCGGTCAAGGCGGCGGAGGGCACCGCGATGGAGCTGGACGACTGCGCCTTCCCGCTGCTGTCGAAGGTCGACATCTTCGACGACCCCAAGCAGGCTTTCCAGGGATGCAACGTGGGCCTGCTCGTGGGGGCCCGTCCGCGTGGGCCCGGCATGGAGCGCGCCGACCTGCTCGAGGCAAACGGAGGCATCTTCAAGCCCCAGGGCGAAGCGATCGCGGCGGGTGCCGCGGACGACGTCAGGATCCTCGTGGTTGGCAATCCCGCCAACACCAACTGCCTGATCGCGATGTCGAACGCCGACGGGGTGCCGCGCGAGCGCTTCACCGCGATGATGCGCCTCGACCACAACCGGGCGATCGCTCAGCTCGCCAACAAGGTCGGCAAGAAGGTCTCAGATGTCACCAGCATGACCGTCTGGGGCAATCACTCCACCACTCAGTACCCGGATCTGGTCAACGCGAAGGTGAACGGTGAGAGCGCCTGGGACGCGGTCGACGACGAGGCGTGGATCGCGGATGAGTTCATCCCGCGGGTGGCGAAACGGGGCGCGGCGATCATCGAGGCGCGCGGTGCGTCCAGCGTGGCTTCGGCCGCGAACGCGGCGATCGACCACGTCAGGGATTGGGTGTTGGGCACCCCCGAGGGCGACTGGGTCTCGATGGGTGTGCCGACCGACGGCTCTTACGGCGTCGAGGAGGGAATCGTCGCCGGCCTGCCGTGCTCCTGCGCGAACGGTGAGTGGTCGGTCGCCGAGGGCCTCGAGGTGCCGGACTTCTCGCGCCGGCGGATCGACGCCAGCGCCGCGGAGCTCGGTGAGGAGCGCGATGCGGTACGTCAGCTCGGCCTCATATAGAGAGCCCACTCACATATCGCTTCGGTATGTACGGCTGTCAGCACAGAAAAGGGGGGG